>JAGLDW010001091.1 GCA_023145395.1 Lentisphaeria bacterium
CGAGATTCAAAATGTGAGTATCCAATATATTTGGGATAGTCGGGGGACGTTTGCGCACAACAAGCCATATCCCCGAAGATGGTAATACGTCAACGTCCACCAACGACCAGTTTTCTCAAAAATTGGGCACATGCTCTGGTGCTTTCAGCCAAGGCGTATGCCGATCCCACTCCAGCAGCATCTTCCGCAACGTTCTCTCGACTCCTGCCTGCACGCGCCTGCCTGCCAGATTGTTCTGCTCGAGCGGATCCCGCACCAGGTCATAGAACAGGAAGTCGTCCTCAACAGGACAGTGCCGTTGCGCGTTGTACTTCATGCCGTACAGGTGACTGGGCGTGCGCACCCCAATCATCGGCCCAGTTTCGATGAAGGCCATATTCGCCTCCAATGCCATGGTCCCACCACGGACGAGGGGTGCCAGACTTCGCCCTTGCACGTATGCCGGGACCGTCAAACCCGCCAACTCCAACAGAGTCGGCATGACATCGATGATGCTGACCACGTGATCCGTGTCGATCACCGGTCTGCAACCGCGAGGATCATGAATGATCAGGGGAATGCGAATGGACTCTTCAATCAGGGAGTTTTTATTGAAATACCCATGACTGCCCAAGTTGTCACCGTGGTCGGAGAGGAACACGATGATCGTGTTCTGGGCAAGACCCAGCTCGTCCAGGCAATCCATCATGCGCCCTATCAAGTCGTCGACGCAGGTGATCGCACCGTAGTAAAGTCGCGTGAGGTCGACGAGGTCGAAGTCGTCAGGCACTATGTCCGCTGGATCTTGGGTCTCCTTTCGCAGGTGACGCCAATAGTAGTCGGCGCTCGTGTATATGTTGAACCAGAACGGATCTTTGCTCGGAACGCCATCCAGCAGCGTGTTTGCCCTAAGTTCCACATCGTCCCGGCTGTACATCTGCGTATAGGCCGGTGGCAAGTGCCCGACGCCAATCGGCTGATGAGGAGGCGAAATATTGTAATGCAGAAAGAAGGGCTTTTGAGATGCATCCGTCAGAAAGTGGTGGACATGATCAGCAAGGAAGTCTTCCAGAAAACCTTCGACGATCTTTGGCTTTGTGCATTCATCGAAGACGGTCTGTCCATAGTAGCGATGGGCGACTTTTGGGTATAGGGCCGAGTCAAAACCCAGCAGTTGGGGCTGGGGATCGAGATGCCACTTGCCGACGAGTCCCGTTCGGTAGCCGCCATCCCGGAGGAGTTCGGGAAGCGTCGGCGAAAGTAGGCGTACGCGCTTCTGGTTGGGTGGATCCTGATGCACGTTGCCAAGCATGCCAGCACAGGTCCGGCTGTATTGGCCCGTCAGGAGACAGGATCGAGCCGGCGTGCATACCGGATTGCTGGTGATCGCCGTCTCGAACCGCGTTCCGGCGGCGGCAAGCCGATCGATATTGGGTGTGCGTACAACGGAATCGCCATAGGCGCCCACGTTGAACGCGCGCAATTGATCGCACTGGCAGATGATGATGTTGGGTACGTCAGTCAATGGGTGTTTGTGGGTCAGCGCATGGTGGTGGAGACGGCCTGCTCAAGCTGCTCGAGCTGCGTGTCGGCGAGCACTGTCTGGACGAAGGTCTCACCCGGTGACAGATTCTTGCTTTGCCAGACTTTGAGGAAGTGCCGCAGGGCGTGCGGATTGTTTTGCGCCAAGTGGATAGTGAGCGCCCAGGATCGGGCGTAGGCATCCGCATTGATGTAGGCGGGTCGGTGCCGGTCTATCAATCCGGAAAGTCGAATCCTGCGCCGCCATCCAACCAGTCTGGCGGCATTGCGCCGACGGGGTGGATTGGGTTTTGGGCGGCCGTTGTCATCAGCTCCGGATTCGAAGAGAGTTGCGATTCCCTCGGACAGCCAGAAGGGAGGAAAGCGATCTGGGGTGAGTGCGCAGAGCGCCTGGTGTGCGGTTTCGTGCCGCAGGTCTGTGTGTGCGCGCGTTTTTTCCCAGTCTCCCACCACCACAATCCAACCTTCGCGGAAGTTCATGAATGCCGCATGTTCGTCCCGAGAACATCGGGCGCGAAGGATGTGTCGGCCTGTGGGCTCATTTGGGGTGAACAGTGCGATGCGCACGAGACGTGCCCGAGCGGGTGTGCCCAATAGAGAGTGCACGGCGTGAAATGTCCGTTCCACCTCTTGCAGAACAGATCTATGAGGCACACCAGGCGGACAGTGAACCAGCTCGAAAGAGCCGGAGGAGGCGAGGGGAGGGGCGGCCTTGATCTCCTCGGGTAGCAGGGAGATTAGCGGACGCGGAGAACAGCATCCCGCTACTAGGCATGCGATCGCACTGAGTAGGAGGAAACCTTTCATTTGGCGTAGACCTCCAGTTCGCGCAGAAACATGAAGTCGGGACTGCCGTGTGTCTTGTTTCCCCACGTGTCCACAAATGTGAGACGCACGTACCTGCTCTGTTTCGGGGCAAAGGTGAAGGTCTTTACGGCGGCATCCATTTTTTCGAACATGTGGGTGCCGGTATTCTCAAAGTCCTGTCCATCTGAGGAAACGTGCACGATCACGCTTTTGGTGCTCCCGTCCTTCGCGTTGCGCAACACGATGCGTCCCACTGTCTGAACAGCTCCTAGGTCGATGGTGACCACTTTGGGGTAGATCAGTCCCGTGCCCGAGGCAAAGACGCCGGCCTTTGTGTCATTGTCGATGATGCCGTCGGTCAAGCCCCTGTCGTAGCCGTGGGTGTTGGGGTCGGTCTGTGTGTAGGGTTTGTGGAGGGCGAGGTTCCCTTCCTGAGTCTGCACGGGGGGAGGTGTGGCCCTTGCGGGTGCCGGAAGAGTCGCGCGGGTGCTTTTTGGCAACTCTGGATCGCCTCCTAGCAAGAGTGCGAGCACGGGATACATGGTGCGGGCGATGAACAAGTGTCCATCTGGATTTGGATGGCATCCGTCCGTGGTGAGCGCGTTGAGATCCTGTCCGAGAAGTGCAAGCTCCGCCCATTTTGCGAAGTTGTCGACGAGCGCCACGTGCTCTTTCGCTGCCACGAGAGGAACTCGCCGAACATAGCGAACGAGTTGATGGTTGACGCCCTTGGTCACGTAGGGTTCTCGTTTCCTGTACACGAACTTGGGGCAAAGCGGAGGGGAGGTCATGAGCACGGGACGAATTCCGGCCGCGCGAAGACGCGCTACGATGGTGTGCAGATTCGCCTCGTATCGGGCCAGTGGCAGACGGGGCTCGGTCTTGCCTGCATCAATGGCGCTGTCGTTGGTTCCGTACATGACCGTGACGATGTCCGGGCGTTGTGTGATAATATCGGAGGCGAGACGCTTGAGCGCCTGGTCGGTCCGTTCGCCGCCAATGCCCTTGTTGATCACCTCGACGGGGGTGACATGCTCGCCGAGCCACTGCTGCAGGTGGTGTTCGTAGGTTTGCCGTGCGGTCACGCCGCCGCGGACTCCGCGGGTGATGGAGTCGCCAAGGCAAACGATCTTGACGGGCGCGCCCTGCGCGCAGAGCGTGAACGCGAGGAGAGCTATGAGTAACACGTAGCGCATGTCTTGCCCTTTTCGTGGTAAGCTACCGGTATGTCAAAGTACGATGGTCATGGATCTTTGCAAGGCTGGTTGCGTTGCCTTTCCGAGGCAGGTACAGTGCGGCGACGGTCAAATCGGAGTCTGCATGACACATGTCGTTGCAGTTACTGGATCAGGTAAAACGGAGGCGGTGGACGATGGCAGACACACTTTGGATTCATCCTGTATGCACAAAACTTACGACCTCGTGCATGGGCCCCTTCGCCCACTTGCCGAACGGCGATATCGTTGGGTTCGAGGGCGTGAAGGGCACGCGAAGCTGTGACGGAGGGCGCACGTGGGAACCATGGGGAACTCCTCCCCCGCGCACCTACGGCGAGTTCAAACCGGGGGGGGAGACGGCCTTGCTTTGCACGAGGGAAGGCACGCTTGTTCGCGTTTTCTCGAATCTGAACGAAGCGAATCTGGAATGGGATAGCGCGACGCATCGTGCATCGGAGAATACTCGGTTGCCCGTATACGCCACACGGAGCGAGGACGGTGGCAAGACGTGGCTGGCACCAGTCAAGCTGCAGGAGTCCTGGTGCGGCGCCATTCGCGATATGATTCAGACGTGTGAGGGGAGAATCGTGGTCACATCCCAAGTCTTGACTGCGGGGAACAGTCGTCACGCCACGCTCACGTACAGTTCTGATGATGATGGACGGACCTGGGAGGCGGGAAACTTGATTGATCTCGGTGGACGCGGAAACCATGGTGGTTGTTGTGAATCGGCTGTGGAAGAACTGCGCGACGGCAGATTCTGGCTTCTGATCCGGACGAATCTAGGTCAGTTCTGGTCCGCCTTCTCCGATGACGGACGATACTGGCGCACGATGCAACCGAGCGGGATCGAGGCGTCGAGTGCGCCCGCAGGTCTAAAAAGACTTTCGGATGGACGTCTGGTGATGCTCTGGAACCGTCCGGGCCCCGAGGATGGGCGCGAGTGGCCGTTGACGGGCGGCGACATGGAGTGGTCGGAATATCCTGTGAGCAATTTCCGCGAGGAATTGTCGCTGGCGATTTCCGGGGATGATGGCTCGACCTGGAGCGCCCCGGTCGTGGTGGCTCGCAAGGCGGATGCCTGGCTTTCCTATCCGTACCTGTACGAGCCTGAGCCCGGCACTCTCTGGGTGACCACGATGCAGGGCGGAGTCCGCATGGCGGTGGATGTGGCTCGAGTGGAGCGCTGACAGGAACGGATCCGAGGCGAGAAGGGGATCTCCGCCGGGGGAGGGACCTGGCCTCGCCCCCCCCCGGCGGAAATGGGACTGTTCGCTAGTCGATCGTGACTTCCTGGTCGAGTTCGGACGAGCGGAAGATCGCGTCGATCAGTTTCATGGCGACCACACCCTGCTCACCCGTGGCGGGCACTTCGCCCTCGCCCTTGGAGGCGGCGACGAACTTGGTCAATTCCTTGACGAATCCGTCCGCTTTCTTGTCGAAGTTGAGCTTGATGTCGGCGAGGCGGCCATCCACTTCCGTAAGGAGAATCGTGTCTCCTCCCACCTTGACTCCGCCCTTGGTGCCGAGGATTTCGAGCATCTGCTCGTCCGTGGCGTTTGCGGCCCAGGCGACTTCGAAACTCATGGTCGCCTGGGTGCCGAAGCGCACGAAGCCGGCGGCGTAGTCGTCCACGTCGAAGGTTCCCTCGTAGTCCGGAGGTCCTGCCCACATGCCGATGTAGTTGTAGTCCTCCATGGGCGAGCCGAACTTCGCGTAGGTTTTCGCGCTGACACGGGTTGGGTTCCAGAGGTCGGTAGCCCACATGGCCAGATCGAAGAAGTGGACTCCGATATCGATGAGGCCACCACCGCCGGACTCTGCCTTGGTGGTGAACCAGCCGCCCATGCCGGGGATGCCACGCCGGCGGATAAGACGGATGCGGATCTGGTAGATGTCGCCGAGTTTGCCGGACTGGATGAGTTCGCGCACGACTTCGGCGTCTGGGGACTGGCGCCGGACCATGCCCATCTGAAGGGTCTTGCCGGAGATGTCGCGTGCGGCGCAGATGGCTTCTCCCTCGGCGGGATTCATGGCCATGGGCTTCTCGAGCATGACATTCTTGCCGGCCTTGAGCGCGTCGATGGCGATCGGGGCATGCATGTTGTTGGGCACGCAGACGCTGATGCAGTCGATGTCGGGATTGGCGAGCAGATCCTTGTAGTTCTCGTAGGTCAGTGCGATGTCGTGGCGTTCAGCCTTCTCCTTGAGACGATCCGGGAGGATGTCGCAGAGCGCGACCAGGTCGGCGTCGGCCACTTTCTTGTATGCATCCGCGTGGACACTTCCGATGGTTCCCGCGCCGATGATTCCCACACGCATTTTGCCGCTCATTTCGTGGTTCCTTCAACTGGTTCCTGGCCATTTTCCGACGACACGCCACGCAGTTGTGGGGCCGTTCGAGACGATGGTGTACCGTACGGCACCGAGACGGCAGGATCAAACCCGCCGCGGTCTGAAGTCCGGCCTGTCTCGAAAACTTGCGGTCTTGGCGTGTTGCGCGGATGCTGGTTCCATGCTATTCGTTGTTGGCGAAGAGGCGAGAGGTCGCTACGAGAAAAGGAAAGAAGTCAGAATGCGCAACACACTTGCTTTTTGGGGAGTTTTCACAATGTCCATCATGTCGGCATATTCGCAGCCATCCTCCGTGGTGCTGCCGTTGGATATGGAGCACGGAGCCGTGTCCGGAGACTGCTCGCTCGAACGAAGCGAGGAGGGGGTGCTATGGCGGATGGGGCCATCGGTGAACCAGTCCACGATGAGCTTCGACCTGGACAAACTGGGATTGAACCCGCGCAGATTCGACGAGATCCACATCCGTTTCAAACCGGTCGGTGGAATTGTGTTGTTCATGCCCGAACTAACCGCTTTCCCGGTGAAGGGATTACGTCGGCATTGGTACAGCAAGATCGTGATGAATCCTGGGGAGTGGACCACGGCGCGTTTCGACCTGCGCCTAGACGATGACGGATGGCAACGGGGCGACTGGGACACACGCACTCTGAACCTTCGGATGGTCAAGCGTTTTCTGCGCACACCCGGCGAGCCCGCTTGGCGCGACGTGCACATTGCGTCCATCGCGTTCGTCCATCGACCGGTGGATGTCTCGTTCGACGAGTTCGCGGCAACAGTGGAGCGCGACAAGAAGGAAGTGCGCTGGACATACGAGCTTCGGGTGGCGAATCGGCTGGGGCGTGCGGCGAAAGTGCGCGTGCGACTGGCGACTGGCACGTTCCGGGAATTTCAGCCGTCCTGGCGGCGCCGCACACTGGATTTGGCGCCGCGCGAAGTGCGTACGCTTCTACTGACGATGAATATCCCGGCGGAGCGAGCGGCGCAACTGCCCGCGCTGTACAGCGAGAAGGCGCAACTCTTCGCGCGCTGCGATGGAGAGGACGGCGTGGAGATCACGCCGCTTCACGGATTCCGCCCACGCTATCTCTGGGCGACCATTCCTCCGCAGAAAACTGCCTTGGACCTGCCTCCGCTCAAGCCAGATTCGCAGGAGAAATTTCTAGCGCGCGCCGCTACTGCACTGGATGCGGAATGGGGCGTCCCTCTTCACGGTCCCGCCATTCATCCACAGGGGTACATCGATCCCGACACGAGCGAGAATCTCCAGCCGTTGACGTGGTTCCGGCACGAGGCTCGCAAGGCGGAAAAGGTCTACACGGACGAGAAGTATACGCTGGCACACATCACGGGGATCCATGTGGAGAACTTCAAACGTGCCCGTCTATTGGCGGAGGCGAGCATTGTGGGTGGAGATCCTGTTTTTGCGGAGGCATCGCGTGACGTGTTCCTGGAGTATGCCCACTGGTATCCGTTCATGCCTGCGACTGCACCCGGGTCCACGGCTGGTCGCACACGCCTGGGGCAAAGCACGTTGATGACCGCCTTCATCTTCGCAAACGTGACCGATGCCTATGCCCGGCTGTGTGAGAGCGGTGTGTTGCGGGACTCCGACCGCGAGCGCATAGAAAGCGGTTTCCTTGTCCCCGAAATGCGTGCGCTATACGGACACACGGTTGAGTACAGCAACATGACCGTGCACCACTACGAGGCCTATACGCGCTGTGTGGTGGCGATGCAGCGGCACTGGAACTTGTTTGGCGAGGCGCTATACGGCGACCACGGCTTCCATGCGATGGTCGATCGAAGTTTCACCGAGGACGGCATGTCTCTAGAAGGTGGTGTGTACCACTGGTTCACACTCAGCCCGCTGATGGATTTTGTGCGCCAGATGGATCGCTACGGCGTGAACGTGCTCGGCGATCGTTTCAAGCGGGTTTTCGACGGTACGCGCGAGCATACTCCGCAGGGAATTGTCACCAACTCCATGCTTGGCTCTCAATATGCATTTGCCTACAAAGCGTACCGTGACCCTGCATACATTCCCACACTGAAATATCGGGGCGAATGGCCACCAGCATTCCTGAGCAAGGCGGAGGCGCGGAAGGAAGAGGCGAGGGCGCCGGCTCCCATGACAGAGACTACGTTGCAGGAGCACAACGGCTACGTGTGGCTGCGCGAGAAATCGAGCCGTGGCTTTCGGGCGTTGAGCATCAACACGATCATGCAATGGGAGCGGGGAGAGCTCGACCGTCTTCATTACTCGCTGTTTGATCCGGATATGCTGACCCAGGACATCGGCCGGATCGTATACGGGGCGAAGTGCTCGAACCTGATGTGTGCGACACCCGCGCACAATGCGGTGACTGTGGATTGTCGGGATCAACTCGACCTGCCTTCCACCATCGCCGTTCTGCGACGGAGACCGCGCCTGCCTGCCGCGTTGATCACGGAGAATGCGGAATCGCCGATCTACCCGGGGATTCGTTTTGCGCGTGTGGTGGCGATACTCGACGGGGTGTTTTTCATCGGCGATGTCCTGCAGGCAGTTGATGGTGCAGAGCATACCTTCGACTGGCCTTTCTACGGAGTGTGGGAGCCCTGGGCCCACGCGGAGGCGGGTTCGTTTCAGACGGACCTTGCCCTTGCGCCTGTTGCATCCCCTCTCGGCAGCACGCCTTGGTACCAGGCTTTGTCGGAGGCGCGGTCCGGATCGGTTGCGGAAGGGTGTGTGATCCGTGTTCCGACCGTTGCGGGTGTTGGAATGGGCGCGCGTGCGAAGCGTGACGCGCCGACGAGGATGTTGCACGTGCACGCTGCGCCAAGTCCAGATATGAAATTGATCACGGCGCGCATTCCGCGCGGGTATCGTCCCGCCCCTGGTCCGGTGATGTTCTTGCGGGTGGAGAAGCGCACGCAAGCACGCTTTGGTGTCGCCATTGCCGTGACCGAGAAAGGGGGGAGCAATCCTGTCGCTGTCGTGGAGAGTCTGGATGTTGGCGACGGCGTGTTTGCAGCAGCATGGCGCGTGCGCTTGGACGACGGACAGTCCTATCTCGTCGTCGTGAATCGTGGCGGCACACCGCTGACTGTCGATGGTGAGACGTTCGGGGAACTGTTGACTGTGCGCGCCGAGTAGGTGCGCTGGGCCCCAGTGCACCAGCGTGTCCGAATCGCGCGGTTCGCTCCCTAGGCCAGGAAATCAACGCAAGGGCGCAAGGGCGCAAGGGGAAGACCCACGAATGAACACGAATCGGGGCGCCGCCCCGTACCCCGCCGGGGAACGCGTGCGCTCCCCGGACCCCACAATTACTATTTCCTGGCACGCGCTGGGCGAGGCGCCCATCTCTCCGTGCCAGGAAATGGTGGCCGCCGCTGGCGCGGGGCACGCATTGCGGAGTTCGCAAGGCACCGCTCCCGCTGGTCGCGGCTCTGACGGACAGTGCAATGCGGTCAGAGCCGCGCGCAACGCAAGCGGTCTTGGATTTTGCATCAAGAAAACAGCCGCAGGCTCCGAAGCCTGCGGCTGTTTTTGCGAAAAGTGATTGCTTGGCTCTCTATGGATTCACGCCTTTGACGGATCTTTTCCACTGCACGTGTCCGTCGAAGTAGAGCACGTTGCGTCCGAAGTTGTGGACCGGAACCGGGTCCAGATCCCTCACGGGGCAGGCACCTCCGTAATTCCATCCGTCGATGTCGCGAATTGCGTGGACTCCACTTGGGCCGCCCGGAAGCCTCTCTACATAGCCGATCTTTTTCGGGGCACGAAGTGGGTTAGGATAGCCGAAGAAGGAGGATCCCGCCCCAATGTAGAAGCGGTAGCGTTGGTAGCTGTAAGACCCTTTGCCGGTGATGCCGGCGGGGCACTGGAACATGGCTTTGTCAAAGGCGCTGTACGGTGCCAAATATCCTGCGACTTGGAGTCTTGCAGGCACGGTTGAGGTTCCTGGGTTGTTGCTCATCCCACCCCAGCAAGGACCACAGAGAAAATCGTCGTTGTCCTGAGTGTACATGAAGATCCCAGTGCCCATTTGCTTGAGAATGGATTGACAGGAGGCCGACTTCGCCTTTTCCTTCGCCTGACTCAGCGCAGGCAGGAGCATGGAGGCCAGAATCGCGATGATCGCGATGACGACAAGCAATTCGATAAGGGTGAAGCGAAGTACTTTCATAGAATGTCTTTCCTTGTTTTCCTGTCGAGCAAGACCGCCTTGGGAGGTGAACGCACGAGATCAAAATCCTCAATATAGCGGTCTCCATGAGACGGACAAGATTGCCGAGGTGTTTGAGTCTCGTTTGCGGCGACCCCGCACGGGTGTAGAGTCTTTGACGACATGCGTGATTTGGCGCCGCGCGAAAACAACTTTACTTCTTGTGAGTGAGAATCAAAACAGGAGCTGCTCATGCAACGATGGATTCTAGCCACAGTGTTGACCGGTGTCGCAGGTGTGGTTTCTGCGGGGGAGCATCCCGTTCGCAAACTCACGGCTGAATACCAGCATGGTCAGACATTCCTGACTTGGGAGGAGGTTGGCCTCCCTGCGGTCGCCACGCTGAACGTGTACCTCTCGAAGAAACCAATCAGGGGTGTGGAAGATCTGGAACAGGCAAGGAAGGTCTGCGCCTGGATCGAACCGCATTCAGCCACGGACTGGACGCGCGACAAGGGGAATTACGGCAAGGGTCGCGTGAAGGACAAGAAGACGGGTCTTGTGCCCGAAGCGTTGCCTCCGGTTGGTTACATTCTCCGCGAAGGCGGGGAGCGACTGGCGCCGGAAGGGGGGCTTCATGTGCACACCGTGGCACCGGACGAAGAGATGGCGGCTCACTATGCCGTCACTGTCACCACCGATGGGAAGGAGGATCGAACCATCGTTCTCGGCTCCAATTCGCTTCAGCATCCTGTCGTACAGAATTGCGCGCCGATCCAGCCGATCTGGCAGGGCCCAGGGAACCCTCCAATCCCAACCTCTGGGAGAGGAAAGCCTCTGCTCGTGTTTCTGCACGGCAAGGGAAACCGTGGTGCCTGCAAATACATCGTTTTCGGCGACAAGACGCATTGCTGGCGCGAGGGGGTGCCGTTCATGTTCGACGTCTCGGTTGGTGGAAAAGTTGTCACGCTACTACCCAGCAACACGCTGTACACAGGGACTTCCTACAAAGAGGGAGTTGCGAAAAATCGTGACATCTGCGCCATCTGGTCGTTTTGGTATGGTTGCAGTGATCAGTTTCCCCAAACGAAGCGCATATCCAAGGGCACTCCCACGAACTACAGCGAACGTCGACTGCTGTTCGAAATCGAGTGGGTGAAACGCCGGTTTGGCACGGATCCAATGCGCTCCTATTGCCAGGGGAGTTCCATGGGGGGCTGTGGAACCATGTCGTTCGGCTACCGGCATCCGGAGATCTTCGCGGCGGTGCGGGCGGATGTGCCAATCATTGCCTACAACACTGGGGATCGTGAAAAGGGACGTGCGCTTGGCTGGCACGACAACACCTTCCGCATGGTGCCTTTTTGCGGTCCGTTTTCGCTGACGACTAGCGACGGACTGCCCTTGTGGAAACGCATGGACGCGCGCGAATTTGTGCTCTCCCACCCCCGCGATCTGCCTTATTTGGTCATCCACAACGGACGCAAGGACACATCCATTCCCTGGCACAACAATCCTGGGCTGTATCGCGCCCTGCAGAGCATGCGACAGGGCTGTGCGGTGGCTTGGAACGAGGGGATACATCCAACCGCGCGGACCCTGCTGCCGGACGACTTCACGAAACGCATGTCGCTGGGAAACCTGCTCCGGTTCTCTCTCGACAAGAGCTTTCTCGCCTTCAGCAACTGCTCGCGGGACGAGGATCCCGGCAATGGCGACAGCACGGACGGAGATGGCGTTGGCTTCATGAACCGCGGGTTGGACTGGGGGGAGCCTGGGGAGAGCGCGGCCCGCTACGAGGTCCTTGTCACCTATGGTTTGGATGCAGCGCATCTGCCGTTGACAGTGGATGTCACGCCTCGACGCAGGCAGGCTTTCAAGATGGTGCCAGGCGCGGTTTGCACGGCAGTCAACCTAGATGGAACGGGGCGTGAAATCCAGCGTGTGAGGCTTACGGCCGACCCGCACGGTCTC
>JAGLDW010001092.1 GCA_023145395.1 Lentisphaeria bacterium
ACGGCTCGTCCCGTAAGAGCTCTATGGCGCTAAGACATCTCGGCGCGGGCCGCGCCGAACCACAAGGGCCTGCGCACTCCCAAAATGCTTCGCATCAGCGACCCTCAAACAAAACTCAAAATGTGAGTGATGATGAACCGATTGCACTGGCTGAAATGGATCCGCGAAAAGGGCATTGCCGAAGCATCTCTGTCGAGGCATCGCATCATCGACTACGAGCCCTGCCACGTGCGCTACCAGTTCGGTCACTATCCGACGCGTACGCCATACGAGCCCACCGAAGAGGACTGGAATCTGCTCGAGCAGTATGCGCAGTGGGGTGGCGGCATCGTGCACCTGTGGTACTGGAACGAGTGGTGTGGGGTCTTCGGAAAGGGGGTGTTCGACGCCATCAATCCGCAGGGACTGAAGCGTTTCCTCGATGAGGCGCACCGCCGTGGACTCAAGGTTATTTCCTATGTCTCGCCCGGCTACATGGACGTGTCGAACATCGACCACCGATCCGAATGGAGCCGGGGGTCTGGGCATCTCGTGGAACTCTCCTGCGACTTTGACCGGCTATGCCCCGGAAGCCCCGGCTGGCGTCGCTATTTTCTGCTTGGAATCGAGAAACTGCTCGACCAGTACGGCTTCGACGGTGTGTACTGGGATGGCGGCATCGGCCCTGGCATGCCCGGCTGTGCCAATGCGGAACACGACGGGCATGTGCATTTCGTCGAGGCCGATCCCAGCGCACTTCCTTCGGGCGAACAGGAAAGACAGGTTGTGGACGAAGGTTTCTTCGCGCTCTGGAACGACTTGCTGTGCGAAATGCATGCAATGGTCAAGCAGCGCGGCGGGGTGACGGTGGCTCACATTGGCGGCGACCATCCGCCCCCGTTCGAGGATCGCTGCTGGGACTACCTGCTCCTCGGCGAGGGAATCCCGGATGTGTTGGCCTCGGTGGAAAAGACGAAGGAGTATCCTCCGTACGTGCTGCGCTTCAACGACTGGAGCAAGCTTATCACAAATTGGCGAAAAAAAGATCTGACACCCGACTTGGGACGTGTAGCCGAGATCGAGCATCTCTCGATGGCCGCTGCAATCCCCTACCTGCAGTTCCCTTGGCTCGAGGATGGCTGCTACGGTCAGGTCGAGAGCATGTTCGATATACCGGGCACGTCCTGGAAGCAGGGCTACGACCACTGGACCGAGTGGATGAAGGCGCAGGGGAAAGCTGGGCTCGCACCGTTGGGCAATGCCAGTTGGGCCGCCGGGCGGGAACGCTACGGAGAGTATCTGCAACTGTATCGCCGCCTGACCGCCCCGGGCAATGTGGCCTACGTGGAGGTGGGCGATTGCCAGGGTCTGCCATTCCCCACCACCCGCGGTCGGCGTCGAGTCTCGCTGTTCGCGGGGGATTCGCTCTGGGTCGCCATCGGCAATCTGGAGGACCGTCCCGAGACCGTCGCCGTCTCCTCGCTCGACAACCGCTGCGAAGCGCGTCAGGTCGAACTGCCCGCAGGCAGACTGACACTCCTGCGCTATCGAAGTCTCGACGAACTCCCGGAAGTCACATGAAAAGCTCGCTGATGGGACATGTCCTTGCAGGCGGCGTTCTTGCAACATCCGGTTGTCAGGTTGTGGGCATCAAGGCGGCTCTGCCGCCGGAGCCCTTGCCGGATTCCCCCATCATCGATATGCATTGCCACATTTCCGGCGTTGGGGATGACGGCAGTGGGTGCTATATCAACCCCAGGCTGATGGAAAGCTGGAAAGCAGGCCCATATTTGCGGGCGTATGGCATCAGTCGCAAGATTCTCGAAAGGGACGGGGACCAGGCCGTTGTCAAACAGTTGGTCGAGTGGGTGAGGGCGTCCAAACACGTCGATGGGGTCGTCGTGCTGGCCTTGGATATGACCTTGACTAGTGCGGGGGAGTTTGACCGTGAGCGAACGGAGATCTACGTGCCCAATGAGTTCGTCGCCACCATCTGCAAGCGGTTTGACTGTCTCCACTATGGCGCAAGCGTCAACCCCATGCGTTCGGATGCGTTGGAGCGTCTGGAGCAAGCCAAGCGAGATGGCGCAGTTCTGATCAAGTTGCTGCCCGCCATACAGCACATCCGCCTGGACGACGCACGATTCATCCCCTACTTCCAGAAGCTTGCAGAACTGGATCTGCCCCTGTTGACCCATACGGGAGCCGAGCGTTCTTTTTCCAGCGCCGACCACGATGCCGGCGACCCAGTGGCGCTTCGCCTGGCTCTGGATCAGGGCGTGACGGTCATCGCCGCCCACATGGCTACCACCGGCAGCGTCGATGGGGAGCGCTTCATGGACCGCCTACTCCCCCTGTTCCAGGAATGCCCAAACTTGTACGCGGATATTTCCAGCCTCACACAGGTGAACAAGTTGGGGTATCTGAACGAGATTCTGAGTCGCCACCCGGAAGTCCATGATCGCTTGCTCTACGGCAGTGACTACCCATTGATCAATACCCTGCTCACCTCCCCGTGGTATTTTCCCGGCAACCTTTCCCCTGGACAGATGTGGAGGTTGAGCAGAACGAGGAATCCTTGGGATCAGGACGTCCAGTTGAAGCAGGCGCTCGGGGTGCCGGCAAGCGTCTTCAGCCGACCGGCGAAATTGCTGGGATTGTCACTGGCGGAGAAGTGAGAATCCAGTCTGACTTCTGAGCAATGATACGTGCTGAAAACTTGCGTCTATGTGGAGGTGTCTCTATGCGCTCGGTATGCATCGTTCTGGTTTTCGTGTTCTCGACAGGCGCAGTCACGGGGGGTGGAGCGTTCTACGACGTGTCCCGGTTCCGTTATGGACCTCCGTGGGAACTTCGACCGAGCAAAAAGGCGCTCGCGGGAAAACTGCTTGTGTGCCCCCGGCGTCTTGAACCTGCCGAAGCGCGGCTGGACCCGGGACTGCAAGGCCCCCATCGGATCGTGATGGGACTCCACTACGAGAAGGTCGGGGACGCCGAGGAACGATACTACGGCCCGGCGGTCATGGTGCGTCTGGACAACGATCCGTACCGCGTCTGCCTCACGACGCGCCGCGCCTTTGCCGAGGTCGAATTCAAGGTGGCGGACATGAGCGGGCGCAGCTTGGTCATTGCCTCGCTGTCGGAACGTCCGGCCTTTGTGGACTACGTCCGCTTCGAACCGGTCTCGGCCGCCGCTTTCAAAGAGCTTGAACGACTTCGCACGGCACCCCACGAGAAAGACGTTGTGGGGATCAACGATGTGAATGTGTGGATGTGGTTGTACACCTCGCGCACTGAACAGGATTTTGCGGACATCGTGGGGCAGCATCTGTTTTCCGGTTTCAACCGTACCTATTGGATGGCGAATGCTGGAGCGCTGTTCTACCACAGCGACGTCGGCACGCGCTACCAGCGGGACGCGCGGGAGTTCACACCGCGCTCCGGCTACATGGTCGAGAAGTTCCATCCCATGGAGTCGGGGGTGAAGGCGTCGCATGCGATGGGGCTCGAGGCCTGGGGATGGTACCGGCTGAACAACAATTTCGCCTCTCCGGCGCATTTGAAGGAGATCGGCACCGGACTCAACAGCGCGTTCTTCATGGAGCATCCCGAGTACCGGTTGCTCCGGAGCAATGGCAAGCCCGCCTCCAGCAGCTACAGCTTCGCCTATCCGGAAGTCCGCGCCTATGTCCGGGCAATCTGCGTGGAAATGGCGAGTAAGGGAGTGGACGGATTGATGCTGGACTTGCTTCGGCATCCGCCATTGGCGGGATACGAACCACCCCTGATCAAGGCGTACCAGACCCTGCACGGGGTCGATCCGCGAACCATCCGGAAATCGGACAAGGATGCACACCGGCAGTGGACGGCCTATCGCGCACGCCACAGCTTCACCCAATTCGTCATCGAACTGAAAGATGAACTCGAACGCACTGGGAACACCGTCCCAATCGGCATCCGTTGCTCCCTGGCGCCATTCGCCTGGAATCGTGGGAACGGGATGGACGTGGAAGATCTGGTCAAACGCGGACTGTTGCGCGAAATCTGTCTGATGAACGGCTACCTCAGCCGCCCCGATCTCACCTCCGCTCCCCATGAGGTAGCCGCTGCCTCACAACCCTATTTCGAGCTGTGTCGTGATCGCGGCATCAAATTGATCTGTGGTCTGCACGGGCGCAGTCCTTCGCAGACGTTGGAGCATGCCAAGTTCATTCACGAGGCCGGCTTCGACGGCGTGGCCATCTACGAGTCCGATGTCTGGATCAACAACTCGCTGTATCGAGCCGCCTACCGCAAGCTGAAGTTCACACAGCACATCGACGCTCCCTGGCTGAGTGCGTCGTCCGCCGTGGGCGATTGCCTAGTCCCCTGGCGCCCCGTTGGGCAGGATTCCGACGAATGGTGGCAGATCAGTCTGCCCGAGGCCGACCGACTGAAGAAGATTTCACTGCGTTTTGGTTCCCCCACGCCTGGCATGCCCGAGGTCCAGACCAGTCTGGACGGACAACGGTGGACGCCGATCGCCGCATCGCTCGTTGAAACACAGGGGCGTCTGAACCTTGACACCGATGTTGCGGCGAAACATGTCCGCCTGATTCTGCGGGGAGAAACGCGCCCCGCACCCGCATTGCTGGAGACGCGGATGACATTCGCCAAAGCTGGTCGGATCCGGACCGGTGAGAGCCGGGATGGCAGAGTGCGCATCAGCTCCCATGCGACCGGAGTCGAAGTCGTGCCAAAAACCGTGTTCGAGGCTTCAGTCAAAGGCGACCCCCAACGGAGCAATGTCCAGTTCTACTGGGATGGCGCCCTGATCCGGACCGAACGCGAAGCGCCATTCACCTGGTACACTCCGAGTTCTCTGAGACCGGGCTTGCACACGCTGAGAGTCCGCTTGGCCGAAAATCCTCTGGCGCCTTCCATCGACGAGATTCAGGTCCGGGTCAAAGGCGAGGCGTTCGCATTCGACGCCCTTCCGGCAGGCGCCCGCCGGATTGCGGTCCAGAATTTCGAGTCCATGTCTGTGGGTGCGGAGACTCTTCCCTCCGGCTGGTATTTCTCGAAGGGGTACGGTGCCGACTACGCCCGGGAAGCCGCCAAAGGTTCCGTGCGTTGCGAGATCGCGGGCGGAAGCAAGGCGCTGCGCATCACCTGGACTGGCAAGGGGCCGCGCATGCACGTCAATCTCGACTTGGGCAAACCCGTGCCCCGCGGCATGGTCGAGTTCGACGTGATGGCTCCTGAGACGCGACATCAGCGTCTCGCGGGATTGTTCGAGGGGCCGGAACTCAACCTGGCCATGTACATCGTGGACCGACGTGCAAAAATGACCTACCACTCGGGCAAGAACAGCCACCAGATCTTCTCGCCGCCCGTGAAGGCCGAAGCCGGTGTATGGCATCATGTGAAATGGGAGTGGGACACGGCGAAGTCCAGGCAAGCGATCTACATCGACGACATGAAAACGCCGCTGGTCGATGCTCCGGGAATCCGCAAGCGTCCGAGGAAGGGGATCGATCGACTGGGGTTCTTCTTCTTCGAAGGCCAGCCCGCAGAGATGATCATCGACAACGTGCGAGCCGCAGAGTATGTCAGATAGTTAGTGCCTGCGCGGAAAACCTGAGTTTCCGTGCAGGCACTAGTTAGGATCGGCATGCGATCAGTCGGCGTTTGCCCGCCATTTCCAGAGATCGGTGACAAACGGGTGCCAGGGGATGTTGCTTGCGCCGCAGCGCTGTGCCTCGCCGTGTCCGTCAAGGTAGCCAACGTTCACAGCCATGGTGTGACGGCGTAGCCCTGCTCTGCACACATCGTCGCCGTAGCCCTTTGTGTCGCCCGTGTACGCATTGGGAGCTAGACCACTGGAGAAGTGGCTGTCCATGCCGGCGAACATGACCTTTTCCGTCGGCGAACGCCAAATCGAACTCTTGCGCCCCATGATGCCAACGACTTGGACAGTGCCGCCGGATTCGCCCTCGAGACGGTTCACATTGTAGCCCAGGGAGGTCTTGTAGTTGAACACGTTGTCCGACGGACACCGCAGGATGTCGTACGTGCTGTAATACGGTTTCACTAGTTCAATTGCATAGCGCCGGTTGCCATAGACGTAGCCGGGAGATCCACCATTGAGATAGATGCCGACGGGCATGCATTCGTCATTGTCGTCAATGTACATCAGCGTGCCGAGGCCAAGTTGTTTGGAATTCGACAGACAGCTTGCCTGGCGGGCCTTCTCGCGAGCCTTGCCCAACGCTGGCAGCAACATCGCCGCTAGAATCGCGATGATGGCGATCACGACAAGCAGTTCGATCAGGGTGAACGCTTGTTTCCGGTGGATACTGTCATGAGATTTCATGTGAGAACACCCCTTATGTCGTTGCCCGCAGTGCGTTTCCTATAACTGGCTACCATTATACTTCCTTTTCCACAAAGCATGGCGCGTGTCACGTATTTTTTTTGGCATGCTCTGCGGATGTACGTGGACCTAGTTTCCAGACCGGGTTGTGTCTGGCGGAGCTCGCATGGAGTGGCCGCTCCTGCGGCCCCTACCGATTCCTCAGTCGCTGTGGAAGTAGGAGCAGGCTTTCGGCGGGCGGATATCGGTGAGTTTGCCAGTGTAGTGGCGCAGGTCGTGCGGCTGGTAGGGATGTTCGGCGATGGCGTCCTCGTTGATATCGACGCCGAGGCCGGGTTTGTCCGGAATCTTCATCTTGCCGTCTTGGAAGACGATATGCTCGTCGGTCACGTCTTTGCGCCAGGGCACATCGGTGCTCATGGTTTCGAGGAAGGCGAAGTTGGGCGTGCAGGCCGCGAGCTGCAGTGTGGCGGCGTTCGCGACCGGACCGCTCGGGTTGTGGGGGCAGACGGGAATGTGGTGGCATTCGGCCATGGCCGCGATCTTGCGCACTTCCAGGATACCGCCGGCATGACTGACATCCGGCTGTGCGAAGTCCGCGCAACCGAGGCGGAAGAACTCGCGGTAGTCCCAGCGGCTAAAAAGTCGTTCCCCGGCCGCGATTGGCACTCGGACTCGGCGTTTTACCTCGGCCAGCCCCTCCTTGTTGTCGGGGGGGATCGGTTCCTCGAACCAGAAGATGTCGTAGTCCTCCAGCGCGGTTCCGATGCGGACGGCCGTGGGCACGTCGAAACGCCCATGCCCCTCGATCAGCACGTCGATGTCTTGTCCGACGGCTTCGACCACGGCTTCGATGCAGGCCAGCGCCTGCCGAAGCTCCTGCCGCGTGATCTGCATGTAGGCGCTGCCGAAGGGATCCCACTTCAATCCCCCAAATCCAGCCGCGACAGTCTGCTTCGCCTTTTCCGCGAACTCCGCAGGCGTCTTTGCCGGGGCGAACCAGCCATTCGCATAGCAGGGAATGGCATCGCGAACCTTGCCGCCGAGGAGTTGCCAGACCGGTGCCCCAAGCGCCTTGCCCTTGATGTCCCACAATGCCATCTCCACTCCGGCCAGCGCGCTCATGAGCACTGCGCCTCCACGCCAGTAGGCGTCGCGGTAGGCATCGTGCCAGAAGGCCTCGATGTCGTGCGGATCGCGCCCGACCACGTAGCGTTCCAGTTCCTGCGCGGCCTGAGCAACAGTCAGGTCCCGCATCTCCAAGGTGCACTCGCCCACCCCGTGGAGGCCGTCGTCGGTCAGGACTTTGACGAAAACCCAGTTGGTGCGAAACACATCGCATACAAAGGTCTGAACGGCTGTGACTTTCATGGTGTTCTCCACTGAAGCTGAAGGCAGATTCTCCGTGATGAATGTTTCCGTCGTCAATATATCCGGAATTCAGCAGCTGCTAGACAAGTCACCCACAGAAAGAAGAATTCAACGCAAGGACGCGATGCCCGCCCGAAAGTGGTGCGGGACGTCCCGGACCGCGAGCATGCCCTGCGAACTCCGCAAGGCAAAGACAATGAACCACGAAAGGCACGAAAATGTCCTGTCCCCTGCTGCTCTTAGGGATCGTTTAATTATTATT
>JAGLDW010001093.1 GCA_023145395.1 Lentisphaeria bacterium
CTGAAAGATTGAGGGGATAATATGTTCTCGCGGCGCGTAGTCAAGCACGAACCGTGCTATTCGGCTAGTGCCTTGACCGGATGCTATTGCTGGAAGGCACCGACATCCCATCCACCACCGACTCCGGGGCGCGGGGTGCCGATGATGTCGGTTGTCGGGACCAAGAAGGGGTCTTCGCTGAGATCCGCACCCATGTTGAGACAGGGGGAAGTGGGCAACTGCCGGAAATCACCGTCATCGGCATCGACGAAGACCTCGGCTGGCACAATGTCGATCTGACTGTTGCTTAAACCGAGGTTGCCGCCCGAGTCATCGGAGGTGCAGTTGTTTGTGGAGCCCGATTCGAAACCCGGATCCACGCTCGCTATGTCCCAAGCACCTGAATCGCCACCAAAAACGTTGCCGAGGATCAGGTTATTCTTCAGGTTTATGGTGGAGCCGTCGTCACTCCAGATATAGATGCCCCGGTGACTGTTGTAAACGGTGTTGTTGTAGACAATGGCGCGGGTGCCCATTCGGAGCCAGATCCCGTCCCCGGCGCTTCGGCTGGTGTTGTATACGAGATTGTTCCAAATTCGGGTCTTCGTATCAATGCTTCGGGCGATGATGCCGATGCCTCGGTCCGCGTCGCCACCTCGGACGATGTTGGCCGAGATGCGAATATCGGATGCAGTGCCTGGCCCGGAGACGGAGATGCAGGCCGCGTCGTTCTCCTGGCACTGCAAACCTTCGATGCGAACGTAGGGGCTCGTGACGCTGACCAAGGGTTCGGAATAGGAGTCCATATCCGCGAGGCCATCGCCGAACACCCAAAAGGCGTTGGGGTCCCAACGTCCCGAGTGGCGTTGGCTTTGGCCGACTTCGCTTGGCAGAGCCGGGGTAAAGATTCGAAGATAGTGCTCTTCGTCTCCAGTCCAGTATTCGAATTCCAGAGGGACAGAGCTCTCAATGGGATGGGCCGCGTCAGCGTAGCAGGCGATGTTCCAGGTTTGGTCGAGGGCGAGAAGGTCCGTGCCGTTCGACCAGGTATCAAAATCGGAGATGCTATCAGGGATGCAATGGTTGTTTTCAGTGCCGGCCTGGGCGTCGTAGAGCGAGATATAGGCACGACAGAGCGACCAGGTTGCGGTCGGGTTTGCCTCCAAGGGTGGCCCATCGTCCGCGGCGCGCACCACGAAGGTTCGGCTGTCGTGGCGCCAACGGATGAAGGCAATGGCATCAATGGAGCCGTCCCCGTTCGAGTCGTACTGCAGCGCATCACCGACACCGACGTTTGGAGGAAGATCCTGATCGAAGGTGGAGATTAGCTCGGAGATGCTGAGTAGATTGTCGGTGGAGGCCATGGCGAGGGGGCTTCTGTTCTCATACCCCATGGAGCGAAAGACGTGGTGCGCCGTGACGAGGATTCCCTCCATGCGTCCGGTGGCCGCGCCGTCTCGCACCTCGACCCAGTGACTTCCCAGTTCTGTGAACTGCAGGGCATCGGTCACGCGAAGTTCGCCCTGGTCGGAGGGGGTGAAGGTGAGGGTCTGGACCAGGGTGGCCCCGGCGTCGGATGAGCTCAGTTCGACCGATCCATCATATGCGGTCTGCAGGTTTTCCCATCCGTCAAAGGCGCGGACCCTTAGCCCAAGGAGGTCGTCACGGGTGCAAGGCCATGAAATCTCGTCGACGAGAAAGTGATCGACGGGGCCTGGGATGACCTCGATGGGGGAAAGGATAC
This sequence comes from Lentisphaeria bacterium, assembly GCA_023145395.1. Taxonomy (GTDB): domain Bacteria; phylum Verrucomicrobiota; class Lentisphaeria; order Oligosphaerales; family Lenti-02; genus JAGLDW01. The sequence continues at coordinate 1,724 of JAGLDW010001093.1, forward strand.
CCTCCACCGTGGCATGTGTTGCAAAGACCGAATGGCTGCCAACGGTCCGCAGACTCACCTCGGGGAAGCTTGCGACCCCGGCGTCGGCAGTGCCAAAGACATAGGGCAGGGGTAAGGTCGCTTGGGGATCACTGCAACTAAAGGTGACCCCTCCGCTAAACGAGACCACGACGTCGCCATGCTGATCCACCGCTTCGACATGAAGGGTATGAAGGTCGCCCGCCGAGGTGGAAGGCGGAATGCCTGTGAGTCGCAGAGCCACTGCCGGGTTGGGCGGTGGTGATGATTCGAGCTCGTCGAATCCAAAACGGGCGCAGTCTGTACCCCAGACCAAGCTGAGTACCGACACCATGACAATTACCGAGGGCCTTAATCGCATCACTTCTCCCTGTGTTGGAGCAGCCTGGGCTGTGTCAGTCCAACAGGTTGAGTTCCACCTCCGTGGAGGTGGAGGGGGCGGCGAGGCCTACGGAGAGGAGGATCAGGGCTCTGCCGTCGCAGTCTCGATGGAATCCAAGCATGGTGATGCCGTTGTTCATGGGGTCGCCGATGTCGCCGGCTTCGATGATCCCGAACCCGGAAACGGGATTTCGCGGACAGGTCGCGTCCATTTTGACCTGGGCCAACACGGTTTGACTCACCGAGGCGTTGGGGATGTCGCCTCCCGCACCGGCCGCTTGTCTCATGCCGTTGATGTTCATCACATCGTCACGCGGATCCCCGGGGGTGCCGGACGTCGCCACGTCCACCATCCACATGG
>JAGLDW010001094.1 GCA_023145395.1 Lentisphaeria bacterium
CTGAAAGATTGAGGGGATAATATGTACTCGCGGCCCGTAGTCAAGCACGAACCGTGCTATTCGGCTCGTGCCTTGCCCGGATGCTATTGCTGAAAGGCACCGACATCCCACACACCGCCGGCTCCGGGGCGTGGGGTGCCGATGAGGTCGGTTGTCGGGACCAAGAAAGGATCTTCGCTGAGATCCGCACCCATGTTGAGACAGGGGGAAGTGGCCAACTGCCGGAAATCACCGTTTTCGGCATCGACGAAGACCTCGGCTGGCGCAATGTCGATTTGACTGTTGCTTAAACCGAGGTTGCCTCCCGAGTCATCGGAGGTGCAGTTGTTCGTGGAGCCCGATTCGAAACCCGGATCCACGCTCGCTATGTCCCATGCGCCTGAATCGCCCCCAAAAACGTTGCCGAGGATCAGGTTGTTCTTCATGATCGTGGTGGATCCGTCGTAACTCCAGACGTAGATGCCCCGATGACTGTTGTAAACGGTGTTGTTGTAGATGATGGCGCGGGTGCCTGAGTTGAGCCAGATCCCGTCCCCGGCGCTTCGGCTGGTGTTGTATACGAGATTGTTCCAAATTCGGGTTTTCGTATCAATGCATCGGAGGATGATGCCGATGCCTCGGTCCGCGTCGCCACCCCGGACGATGTTGGCCGAGATGCGAATATCGGATGCAGTGCCCGACCCGGCGATGGAGATGCAGGCCGCGTCGTTCTCCTGGCATTGCAAGCCTTCGATGCGAACGTAGAGGCTCGTGACGCTGACCAGGGGTTCGGAATAGGAGTCCATATTCGCGAGGCCGTCGCCGAACATCCAAAAGGCGCTGGGGTCCCAGCGTCCCGAGTGGCGTTGGCTTTGGCCGACTTCGCTTGGCAGAGTCGGGGTAAAGATTCGAAGATAGTGCTCTTCGTCTCCAGTCCAGTATTCGAATTCCAGAGGGACAGAGCCATCAATGGGGTGGGGCGAACCGGCGTAGCAGGCGATGTTCCAGGTTTGGTCGAGGGCGATGAGGTCCGTGCCGTTTGTCCATGTATCAAAATCGGCGATACTATCAGCGATGCAAGAGTTTTCAGTGCCGGCCTGGGCGTCGTAGAGCGAGGCATAAGCACGACAGAGCGACCAGGTTGCGGTCGGGTTTGCCTCCACCGGTGGCCCATCGTCCGCGGCGCGCACCACGAAGGTTCGGCTGTCGTGGCGCCAACGGATGAAGGCAATGGCATCAATTGAGCCGTCCCCGTTCGAGTCGTACTGCAGCGCATCACCGACACCGACGTTTGGAGGAAGATCCTGATCGAAGGTTGAGATTAGCTCGGAGATGCTGAGTAGATTGTCGGCGGAGGCTATGGCGAGGGGCTCTCTGTTCTCATACCCCATGGAGCGAAAGACATGGTGCGCCGTGACGAGGATGCCCTCCATGCGTCCGGTGGCCGCGCCGTCTCGCACCTCGACCCAGTGGCTGCCCAACTCGGTGAACCGCAGGGCGTCGTTTGCCCGTCGTTCGCCCCGGTCGGAGGGGGTGAAGGTGAGGGTCTGGACCAGGGTGGCATCCTCGTCGGAGGAGCTCAATTCGACCGATCCATCATATGCGGTTTGCAGGTTTTCCCATCCGTCGAAGGCGCGAACCCTCAGCCCAAGGAGGTCGTCACGGGTGCAAGGCCATGAAATCTCATCGACGAGAAAGTGATCGACAGGGCCTGGGATGATATCGATGGGGGAAAGGATCCCCTCCAGCGAGGCATGTGTTGCAAAGATCGAATGGCTGCCAACGGTCCGCAGACTCACCTCGGGGAAGCTTGCGACCCCGGCGTCGGCAGCGCCAAAGACATAGGGCGGGGGCAAGGTCGCTTGGGGATCGCTGCAACTAAAGGTGACCCCTCCGCTAAACGAGACCACGACGTCGCCATGCTGATCCACCGCTTCGACATGAAGGGTATGAAGGTCGCCCGCAGAGGTGGAGGAAGGAAGGCCCGTGAGTACGAGAGCTACCGCCGGGTTGGGAGGCGGAGGGGGCTCGATTTCATCGGCCTCTTCGAATCCATAGCGGGCACAGTCCGTATTCCAAGCCAGGACAAGCGCCAGCAGCATGATTATCAATGGTTTCAATCGCATCACCACTCCTGCTGATAGGGGTAGTAATCAAAACACTCACTTAGTTGAGTTTACCAGAAATCGAGGTGATCGTCTGTTCATTTCGACATTTTGGGTGGCGCATTAGTCAAGCAGGTTGAGTTCGACTTCCGTGGAGGTGGATGGGGCGGCCAGGCCTACGGAGAGGAGGATCAAGGCTCTGCCGTCGCAGTTCCGATGGAAGCCCAACATGGTGATGCCGTTGTTCATGGGGTCGCCGATGTCGCCGGCTTCGATGATCCCGAACCCGGATACGGGATTTCGCGGACAGGTCGCGTCCATTTTGACCTGGGCCAGCACGGTTTGACTCACCGAGGCGGAGGGGATGTCGCCGCTTCCCGCACCGGCCGCTTGTCTCATGCCGTTGATGTTCATCACGTCGTCCCGCGGATCCCCGGGGGTGCCGGATGTCGCCACGTCCACCATCCACATGG
>JAGLDW010001095.1 GCA_023145395.1 Lentisphaeria bacterium
TCCCGACGGAAGAGGGTGTGAGCACGTTCACGCTTGACGCAGAACAGTCGAAGCATGGAAAGGAAACGTGGTATCGCAAGCCCGCGCGCGGCTGGACGGCAGTCACCTCGGACCGCGGCAGAGGTCTGGCGATCGAAATTCCGTACAAGTACTTGCAGCTTTTCTACCACTGGCATGGGTCGGGCGCGCTCACAGCCACGCACGAGTGGAGGTTCAACATCCTCCCGATCAAAGCCGGAGAGAAGCTGGAGTGGGACTACACCCTCATTCCATTCGAGGGGCTGCGCGAGGTGCACGGCGTGGTCGGGGACACGGTTGGGCGCATCGAAGTGATGTCTGAGAATGGTGTGGTCGCAGCCACGGCGCAAGTTCTCGCTCCGCATGGCATCCCCGTTGGCACCGCGAGACTCGTGCTCCATCCGGCTGCCGGCGGCACCGCGGTCGAGCTGGCTCGGGCCGATCTGACCCCTGGAACGACGGCGGTGTTGAAGGGCATGTCGGCAAAACTCCCTGACGGAGGCTATGTCGCACGCGTAGAGATTCACCGTGACGGAAAGAAGGTCGGTGATTTCGAACGGCCTGTGACGGTGGGCGCTGTGCGATTTGCCTATCGTTTGGGGCCAGAATGCGAACGATTGGGAAAGACCGAGGAAACCGCAAGCGCGAAGCCCGGCCACGAAATCAGCACTAGTGTGGTTACCCCGCACGTGCCCTGGGCCCGACCATTCGCCGGTGGGCGCATCAAAGCGCTTGTGCTCATGGATGACATGAACTCTCGCGAAGCCGTCGAACTCGCCCAACGCCTGGATCTCGAACTCGACTACGTCAAGTTCCGCACCACCTTCGCCACCGAACTCCTCTACCAGGGCGACCTGAGCATTCTCACCCTCGAAGCAGCGCAAAAGGCGCTCCTCAAACGCCTTCAGACACGGGAATACGATGTGATCGTGCTGGCCGGGTTCAAGTGGGATTTTCATTTCACCGCTGAAATACGGAAACGCATCCTCGACAAGGTGCGTGCCGGGACTGGGCTTGTGCTGATCCAGCCGGACGGCTTTGATGCGGAGTCCGCAGAGGAACTGCCCGTTGCCGGCGTCGCCAAGCAAGGCAACGCGGCTCGGAACTCCCACAGATGGCACAAGTGGCAGCCGGGTGATCACCCCTTGGTGAATGGATTGGACTGGGGGCGTTTCCCACCCACCCGTCGGCACGAATACGACACGCCGCCTCAGGGCGAGGTCATTGCCAGCATCGGAAAGGACGGTGCGCCTTTGGTCACGCTCGGATCTCTTGGCAAAGGGCGGGTGTTGTCCACGACTTGGGATACGCTGACACATGTGATGAGCTACCGCGGATACAGCGCGTTGACACCCATTCTGAGCTATCGGGGTGGCTGGCTGCGGCCGGAGTTCAAGGCTCTTCCGAAAGGCTACCACGAACACTGGTATGCGCTGCTGACGCGGCTGGTCGCGTGGGCTGCGGCCCGAGACACGGGCGTCGCAATCACGGCCGCGCCTGTCGTCGAAGGCACTGTCGACGGTGCTGAGAATCTCGCTGTGCGTCTTCATGTGGACAGCAAGCGCGCAGTGCTTGGCACTACGGTCGAGACCTACTGGTTCAACGGGATGGGTCAGCGTCATGGACCGCTCAGTGCCATGGCGGATTTGGTGGCAGGCACCAATGAGATTGTGGTCTCCGTTCCTGAGTCGCCGGTGGTCACAGCGGGTGCCAACACCGTCTGTTTCGTGCTCCGCGATCCCGGGGGCGGTGCCTTGACCTGGGGCTACACGACCGTGC
>JAGLDW010001096.1 GCA_023145395.1 Lentisphaeria bacterium
CTGCCGCAGGGCGGTGTCTGGCAGCAGGACAAAGCGGTGGAAACCAAAGGCTTCACACCATCACAGCCGCTTGGCGTGACTGTGCGGCTTGCGGAGTCAGCAACCGAGCCGCTCGGAGTGCGGATCACGCTGGCTGACAGCCTTGATCGCGTTCTGGCTGAGGACCAAGCCACGATGGCGGCTGGAAGCACGGAGTTGACTGTCACTTTCCCGCCGCAGGCCTTGGTTGATCAGGGCGTCGAAGTCATGGTCGAGCTGTCCTCCGCTGGTCGTGTCATCGACGTGAGCCAGCAGCGCGCGGTCGCCTATCGCCCGCGTGTCTGGAATCGCTTCTGGTACACGTCCTGGGGTGGGCAGTATCTTTGGCGCACGAAGTACCTGTTCGACTACAACAACCGGCTGGTTCGCGATTTTGGAGTCGATGTGTCGTTTTGGGGCGACACTGAGATCGGCACGGGCAAGGTCCGCGACAATGCGTTCTGGGGTGTCAACCATTCCTACCTGGGACTTCTGTCGTATCTTGGGCGCGGTGTCCCGAACTTCATGGACAAGGCTCTTGGGACGAAAATGGCGAAGTACGCTAAGACGGGGGACAAGGCGCAACTGGAACGCACGCCCTGCCTGGTGGATCCCGAGTGGCGTGAGGCCATGCGGAAAAAACTGGTCGATCGCGTGCAACCCATGATGGCCGCCGGTGGCTGCTACGACTATTGCATGGGCGATGAAATGTCGCTGACCTCCTACACCAAGTTTCACGACTACGATTGGTCTCCCGCAAGCCTTGTGGATTTCCGGCGTTGGCTGAAGACCCGGCATGCCAATCTTGCGGCTTTGAACAAGGCCTGGGACACAGCTTTCGCGACCTGGGACGCAGTGCTCCCCCTGACCCGGGAGGAAGCGCGCGAAGCTGCGAACCCCGCGCCATGGTTCGAGTTCCGCAGCTACATGAACACGCAGCTCGCGGACCTCTACCGATTCATTGTGAAGGCAATCCGCGACATCGATCCGCATGCCCAGTGCGGCTTGTCCGGGACGCAGAGTCCGGAGGCGGGCAATGGCATGGATTGGTGGAAACAGGCCTTCTCGTTCGGCTACTACCACAGCTACAACACGAGCTGGTCCAACGAGATGCGCCGCTCATTCCAATACGTTGGTGGTGCGGAGCAGTCGCCATATTTCAGCGGCTATAGCGCGAGAAACCCCGGTGCGGAAAACCGGATGTGGTGGTGTCTGTTTCATGACACGCGCGGCATCTCCGCCTGGAAGACGGGTCTGTTCTTCCATGGCGATTTCTCCAAGACCCGGTCGGGCGTGGACACACAAGGGCACCTGAGGAGTTTTCGTCGCGGAATCTGGCGTCTGTTGCGCGGTGCCAAACGCCAACACGATGGTATCGCCATCTACTACTCCATGCCGACCATCATTACCGGTGCGCTCACGGGTGAGACCAAGAAGATCAACGCCGCGCGCGATGCGTGGGTGAAGATCCTGGAGGACTGCGGGCTGCAGTACGAGTTTGTGTCCGGCGAGCAGGTGGCGGCAGGATTCCTGCGGAAAGACGGAGCGTTCAAAGCTGTGGTGCTGCCGTACACTCTGGCTCTTTCCCAGGCTGAATCCGAGGCACTGCACAGCTTCGTGAAGACCGGTGGAGCACTGCTCGCGACGCGCCCGATTGGCGTGCGTGATGAAATGGGACGTCCCCAGAAACCCAGTCTGCTGGCCGACGTGTTCGGAGCGAAAATCGATGGTCCGCCACAGCCCATGCCGCAGAGCGCGACACTCGAGATGGCCATCG
>JAGLDW010001097.1 GCA_023145395.1 Lentisphaeria bacterium
TGGTGCGGGACGGCCCGGACCGCGAAACCATGCGGATTCTGTCATTCTCGCCTTGCGCGCACGATCATTTGGTCTACAGTATGCGCCGTTTCCCACTTGCTGCGGGTGTAGCATAATGGTAATGCATCGGCCTTCCAAGCCGACTACGTGAGTTCGATTCTCATCACCCGCTCCACTCCCTCCCACTTTCCCGCCGCGAAAAGAGTTTGTCAGAACCCGTCGAACCTATTGGAATGCTGAATGCTGAATGCTGAGTGCTGAATTTGGAATCCTAGCTCGCCCAAAGCCCTCCAACTGGCGTCGCTCTTCCATCCCCCTCTGACAATTCAGCCTTCAGCGTTCAGTATTCAGCCTTTTCGCGGAGGGTCCTGCTACCACTCTCCCCAGTGAACTTTGCCTTGATCCCACTTGTCCCTCGGTTCCTCCACACCGGTTGGATGACCAATGGAGATGACATTGAGGGGCACGACTCGCGCAGGTACTTGCAGCACTTTGCGCACGTGGCGGATACGATCCTCCAAGGGGTACACACCTACCCATACTGCGCCAAGTCCAATGCTCTCGGCCGCCAGCAGTATATTCTGGGAAGCAGTCGAACAGTCCAGCACCCACATCTCCTTCGACGGGCCACGCAGCGCATTGTCGGGCACCCCACAGACGACGATCGCCGCAGCGGCATCCGAAAGCATTTTCCCATACTCCAAGCCAGAGGCAAGTGCACGCAGCTTTTGCGGATCGGTGACCACGATGAACGCCCATGGTTGCGTGTTGGCCGATGTCGGCGCGGCCATCCCCGCCCGCAGCAGCGTCTCCAACGCCTCGCGACCGACCGGGTCACCCGTATAGCTACGCACGCTCTTTCGCCGGTGAATGACCGCCAGAGCGTCCAACGAGTTCTCTCCCTGATTTTCAGATACCGTCTCGAGCGCTTGCGACGTCTCCCTGGAAGGCGAGAAGGGGGAAGAGGGAGCGGCATGCCAGGCTAGGACAGAAGCCACGATCAGAAGCAGCACCAGCGAGACGCGCTCAATGGACGGAGAAGTTCTGGTGGCGACCTTCTTCTTCCCTCTGCAAAGCTCGAGCAGATAGCCAGTGGGGCAGAGAAACCGGCACCACAGGCGGGGCCAGAAAAATGCCGCCAACAGAGAGAGAGCCGCCAATGCGAGAACCATGGTGCCAACGGCTTTTGGCCGGAAGGCCGCGAAAGGCTCGAGGAGCGTGAGATCCTGCTGCACTCCCAACGCCAATAGAACAAACACGGCACACAGACACAACGCACGCACACTCTTCAACACGGTTTGGGCGTGAGGCCTGACTTTCCATTTGCGGCGGCGATTCAGCAGGGACACCAACTCCTGCAAGCCACCGAAGGGACACACGTACACACAGTAGAACCCCCGACCCGTCAACAAGGGGAGCAGAAGTGCCAGCGTACCCAAGAGTGCCAACGCGGGACCAGTGCGCCACGGCACTCCGTGCAGAAGCCACCCCGCACCCAGGGAGAGCGAAAGCAAAGCGGCGCAGAGGAAGCCTATGACGACCACATCCAGGATAAGCAGCACGACGCGAAAACGTCTCAACCGCTTCCGAAAGAGGAAACTGGCCAGCGCGAACAGCAGAACCGGCCAGAGCAGAAAGTGTCGCCAGGGAATGCTCTGCCCCATGTCTGCGACCGTTTCGGTTTGCGCAATGATAGGCGCAAGCGTGTTCCGGATCGTGCGGGTCACGGCCTGACTGGTCATAGTAGCGCCACTCACCGCGTCCACTTCGGCACGGACCGCTTCGGACGCGGTCATGCCATTCCAGGACTCAAAGAAACCCCGGTCCTCCAGGTAATCGACGAAACTGAACGTCTCGGAATGGGCGAGAAGCACCACTCCCGCCACGGAGTCGCTCTCATCCATGGCGATGAGCAAAGGGGTTGGACCACCGTACCCGTAGACACCCTCCGTCGCGCTGTTCGGCGAAACGGTCGCACTGCCCACGACTGCCCTTCTCCCATCACGCACCACGTGGAAACCATGGCTGTCGACAGATGCATCGACGGTGACGGCTGTTGGCAGGAACATCCGAACATCGCCTAGAGCGATCCCGCTTGGATCTCCATCTCCAGACGCGGAAGGCCGCTGGCAAATCCAGATGAACGCGCAGAGCGCGCACACCAGAACCAGCGGCCAAAGATCGCGGTGCCCTTTGCTCACGTCACCCACACATCCCATCGCAGACTACTTGTAGCCCCAGGAACTGAGGTTCCGGTAGCTGATCGCGAGACTGTCGAAGGGATTCCCCGGGCACGTGTCCTGTTCGACAGGCATCCATTTGACACCGCTGTCCTCGAGGGTGCTCAGAATGGTGGGCCAATCGAGATTCCCCTCGCCGATTTCCGTGTAGAATTGAGTGCGATCGGTTTTGATCGCGAAGTCCTTGAGATGAATCACATCACACCGTCCGGCGAGCTTCTTCAGCCATGCCACGGGGCTGGCACCACCGTGCGCGACCCAATACAGATCGGGCTCGAAGAAGAAACCGTCCGGATCCGAATCCTCAAAGAGAATCTGCATGATCGTCCGGCCGTCATCCATCTTCGCGAACTCCGCACTGTGATTGTGATAGATGAAGCGGATTCCGTGTTCGGCAAGTTTCAGTCCGACTTCACTAGCCTCCTTGGCAAACGCCGACCAACTGGCGGCATCGACGCGTGCATCCGCCGGCGCGCCGCCGATGCCCGCGTACTTGCAGTCCATGGCGAGATGGTTGTCGATCACGCGCTGCAGATCATTTCTCATGTCATCGAAACTGATGTGCGTCGCGCAGACGACGAGGCCCTGGTCATCGCAGGCTTTCTTCAGGTCCGCCGCCGGCATCTTCTCCTCCGTGCCCATGCCCGAATCCTGGATGGCGGTGTAGCCGATATCCGCCACCTTCTTCAGACTCTCCACAATGTCGGCCGGGGTTTTGCAGAACTCGCGGCAGGTGTACATCTGAGCGGCAACAATTGGTTTCGACATGGTATTTCCCTTTTCATTTGCACCTAGAATCGCACAACGATCGACTGCGCCAAACATAGACGTGCAGTGAGGTCACCGCAAGAGCTGCGTTACTGAGCGTCGTGCGCGAGCGCCTTCACGGCAACCTGCTCGGCTGTTGCCTGCCAGACATCCGCAGAGCTGGTGAAGGGAACG
>JAGLDW010001098.1 GCA_023145395.1 Lentisphaeria bacterium
TCCAGCATCTCATCGAAGTAATCCGGGCGGCCATCCGGGTTTTTCAGCCGCTCGTCGTCCATCGCAAATCCCTTGAGCAGGTACTCCTTGAGGACAGTCGAAGCCCATCGCCGGAACTGCACCCCCCGCAGCGAGCGCACCCGGTATCCCACGGCCAGTATGGCGTCTAGGTTGTAGAGCAGTGTCTTGTACCGCTTGCCATCGGCGGCAGTTGTCAAGGATTCCTTGACAACTGAATCTGAATCCAACTCGCCGTCCTCGAAGATGTTCTTCAGGTGCAGGGAAATATTCTGCTTGGTGGCGTCGAAGAGTTCCGCCATCTCCAACTGGGTCAGCCAAACCGTGTTCTGGTCCGCACGCAACTGAATCTGGCTTTGGCCGTCTTCGGTGGTGTAAAGAATCAGCTCGTTCATGATGTCAGGATACCTCCGGCGCGGGGAAGAGCTGCTGCATCAGTCCTCGCTTGTGGGTGCGGAGGGCGTCGAGCTTCTCCCTCTGCGCGACGATTCGGGTGTCAAGAGCGGAGAGGCAGTTGGCGATGTGCTGCTGCTCATCTTCATCTAGCGGCACAAAGATACCGACAGAATTGAGCACAGTCACCGAAAGCCCCGGCTGGGCCTGCCCAGTTGCAAAACGATTCAGATTGAGATTTGTTAGCGCGTAATAGAGCCAGTCGGTTTGGATACCAGATCTTGGGTTTGCTACTAAAGCATGTTCAGTAGCGTGGAACTCCCCAGCGAATAGGTTGACATTACCGCAAAGAGCGCCCTGCCGTCCGATCAGAACAAATCGTCCTGAATGCGTGAACGTGGTGACATAGCCACGAAGTCCATTGCCGCCGTAGCACGGGAACATTCCTTCCCCACATTCCTCACCAATCTGGGCAGCCCGTACGAAATCGCCGGCCTTGAGGTCACAGACTCCCTCAAGGCTTTTGCTGTCCCAGTCCATCGCGTGCTGAAACTCGGGGAAGCGGAGGCGGGGTTGGCGTTCGCCTTCGCGGGGGAAGAGCCGTTGCATCAGCCCTTGCTTGTGCTCCCGAAGCGCTTCTAGCTTCCGCCCCTCCGCCGTGATTAGATGGTCCAGCGACCCCAAGCAGTCAGCGATCCTCCGCTGCTCCGTGATGTCCGGTACTGCCAACTGCAGCTCTGCAAGCATACGGTAGTAGATCCGTACGCGTACCCCGCCAGCACCAGCTTCAGTGACGAACGCATCCCAATGATTGGATTCGCGGAAATGGTCTAGGTAGTCGGGCAAGAGCCCCGGTGAAGCACCTTCCTCGAGACATCGGAAGACGACATAGTCCGGACTCACGAGCACATCGTCGTCGTGATAGTATCGTGCGATTGATCCGATATTGAGGCGCATCGGGTTGTACGCAAACCAGTTCTTCTGGACGAGCTTGTAGCGGGCGATGTCTGATGCGACCAACCGCTCCTCCATTGGCACAATGCCTTCGCCCTTCCGCACTCCCATTACCGACGACGCCAACAACTCGTCCGCATTTCTGGTCTTCGATTCTGCAGTCACATCCCCGAGGCAAATGTTGTGCAAGGGCTGCCCTCGGAACTCCGGAAACCTTAGCTTCGGAACGAGCGCACGTTGTGTTTCGTTTCTACTCATACGTGCCAACTCATTTCTCGTAGGCGCTCAAGCCGGAGATGGTCCGGCCAGCGGCGCGTTTCTTGAGGAGGGGGACGAGAACATTCATCAGCGCCAGTTCGCGCTTCGTGCGCTCTCGCCAGCCGAGGTCCAGCGGCGCGAGCAGATCAACGAGCTTCTCGCCGTCGAAGATCATGCGCAGCAGGATGGTCTCCACAAAGCTGGAGAGCCTCTCCGTGGGCAGGCCGTGATCCTCGGCGAGGTCGGCTAGTTCCTTCGCCTGCTTCTCGTCTTTGAACTGCTGGTAGCCATCCTTGACCTGGTCCTCGTCAAGTCCCTTGCCGATTTCGAGTGAGCGGACGTACTCGGCGATTTCCTCGCGTTCATCCATGAACTTCGCATCGGACGCGATCAGCCC
>JAGLDW010001099.1 GCA_023145395.1 Lentisphaeria bacterium
GTCGGTTGCGAATGCCAGGATGTGTTGCCCCATGGATGCAAGCGCCACGATCTCACGCGGCATCTGAACCTGGATCTCTCGTGTGAACTCAGGGGCAACGCCTGAAGACTTGGGCTTCGAGGCCCATAGTGTTCTCGGGTCTTCGGCGTCAACGACCCACACGCGGTCCCTGTGGGCGCACATGATGTGCCCGATGGGGGTTGCGTTCTCCAAGATGTCGTCAGGCTCGCCGGTCGTGTAGATCGAGCGATTGACTTGGATCGTCGCGTCGCTGTCGTAGTCGATGTAGCTTACAATTCGCTCTTGACTGTTGTCCGCATAGCCAGCGAAATAATACGTTTCCACGCCGTCGGCCATGGTGCGGAAGATGGCAACACGAACCTCTTTCATGCGGGCGTAGTCACCGACGCAAAGTGTCTTCATGTGCAGCTCTACCTTGGCCTGATTCTGCGCCTCTTCCGGCACGCAAGTATAATCCGCCAAGATGACACGTTGCCCGGTCCCTGCGATTGCGCTCGATACATCGTTTACCGTGAAGCCAAGCTCGATTGCACACGTCAGATCGTCTTGTCCACCGGCAAGATTGGTGGCCGCAAGATCGTCCGCTGCTATCGTCAAAACGTTGCCGCCCGTCCCGCCTGTCTTCACGTCGATCACGTCATCGGCACCTGCGAGGGCCGTGATGGCTGTTTCAACGTCCGCAACGGTTGATACGGCTGTCTCAAAAGCAATGTGTACTGTTTTCAGCACGGTATCAACTGAGATTATAACGCCCATGGCTGGAACTGCCGCACCTTCGACCTGCACTGTCCATGCGTTCATCGCGTCGCCAGCTATATGCGCTTCGATGACGGTATCCAGGTTTCCACAACCGGCTGCGCTGAAATCAAGCGACGCATCCTTTGCTGCGTGCGTCCCTGTGGCCCAATCGATCCCTGCCATCTTGAGCGAAGGTCCGGCTTCGTCTGCCGGATTGTTCATCGCGTTGAATTCCAACTTGATGGCATTGTATACATCAAGCTGGTTGTCGCCCCTGGACACCTCTGCCATCACCTCGATCCGAATCGCCGGGTCTGAGTATGTATCGGCCCAT
>JAGLDW010000011.1 GCA_023145395.1 Lentisphaeria bacterium
GGCGGATCCGACCGGCGGGCTGGGAGGGTCGTCCACATGACGAGATCGGGCACATCCTCCGGTTCGCGCACGGGAGGATATTTCTTGAGCCATGGCGGACAGATGCAGTCGGAGATGATTCCGAGACCGCCCGCCTTGTGGACGGCGGCGGAGATGGTGCTTGGAAATTGGTTGGACAGGATGATCTTGCCAGCCCACTGGCCCGGCTCGACCTTGTCGGCCTGGATTGGCTCGGCCGGGACGACAAGCTCCGCCTCGACACCCCCCAGTGGCGTTGGACGGCTGCCGCTGATCAGAGAGAGGGGTTCGTTCGCGTAGTTGCAGATCTCGCCGGCGGAGTCTTCGGGGGAGGCAATGCGCAGCCAGGCGGCCTTGGGTTGCCATTCGAGTGGATTGATATGACCATCGAGCGATTCGGTCTTGTCGTCCGCTGGATAGGGAGTCAAGCAGGCATCGGAGGCGCCGTTCTCCTTGTAGCGACGCACGAGTGTCTCGCCCGCCCTGCGCATTCCGGGCCCGGGAACGGTGCACCGGCAGGACCAGTGATTCGTGATGTCGCGAAGACATTGGCCGGCTCTGAACTCGTCGATGATGGCGTCGAGAATGTGACGAATCATGCGTTGCTTCCCTCTGCACTGTGTGTGGGCGTGGGAGTGTGTGGGAGTCTGGTTTCCACCTTGATATTGCAGTATACCTCGCTTCGGCCTGATTGCTCGGGAAGGCTTTGACTGCGGATCATGCACCAGTACACTGTTCACACAAGAGAGAGCCCGGAGCAGGCTCTACCCGAAACCAAGTCCCTGAAAACTAACCACGGAGGCACGGAGACACGGAGGAAGAGGTATACATGAGATCCGGCGATTTCTCTCTGCCGTCAAACCGGCAAAGCGAACTCGCCAGATGATCTTCTCTTGGAGAACACGGGAGCAACAAACCAATAGCTCCGTGAACTCGAAAAGAAGAAAACATTGCTGGAGCTGGAACCGGTCGGAAGGCCGGATTCAGATCTGGCAATCTCCTCTTCCGCCCTTCTCTGTGTCTCCGTGTCTCCAGCGCAGCGGGTGGTTCAATCCGAGCGTGGAGCGACTTCGATGGACGACAAGACAGACACGCCATCCTGACTATCAAAAACGGCTAGTAGTATAACGAAGGACACCCGATGAAACGATTGAGAGCAACCTTGCTGACACTGACGATAACCGGCGCTTGTCTGAGCCTGCGGACGGCGGCCCAGTCCCCTGGGCCGGAATGGCCTCGCTTCCACGGTGCCGCAAACGACAACCGTTCGCTCGAGACGGGCCTCCTCAAGGTCTGGCCCGACGGCGGACCCAAATTGCTGTGGACGGCGACCGGGCTGGGACGTGGCTACAGTTCCGTGGCTGTCCATCAGCAACGCATCTACACGGCAGGAATGAAAGACAAGCAGACCGAGGTCATCGCGCTTGATCTCGACGGCAAGGAAGTGTGGAGGCAGATCAATGGGCAGAGCTGGGAGACGGACAAGCGCTATGCAGTGGCCTACGCTGGGTCCCGCGGCACCCCGACTTGCGATGGAGACCGAATTTACCAGCTTGCGGAAATGGGCTCTCTGAGCGCGTTCGACTCGGCAACGGGGCGGAAGGTCTGGACAGTCGATGTCCTGGAGCGATTCGGAGGAAAAACCTCGAAATATGGGCTCAGCGAGTCCGTGCTGGTTGTCGGAGACCGTCTGTTCTGCTGCCCGGCTGGAGAAAAGGGGTTTCTGGTCTGCCTGGACAAGGCGACTGGGGCGACGGTCTGGGCAAATCGGGAGATCCCCGGTTCGTCGAGCTACGTTTCACTTGCTTTGACCGAGATCGGGGGAGTGATGCAGATCGTGGGTATGAGTTCGGCGGAAGCATTCGGGGTTGATCCGAAAACTGGCGCGCTGCTGTGGACCGCCGAGCACGGAAACCAACGCAAGAACAACGCAACCAACCCGATCGTGTACAAGGGACATGTCTTTGTCTCGACTGGCTATGGCAAGGGCAGCGC
>JAGLDW010000110.1 GCA_023145395.1 Lentisphaeria bacterium
AGCTACTACGACTACTACCAGCCCGAGGCGTACATCCCCCAGACGGACACCTATATCGCCAAGGACGCCTCCATCAACGAGGAGCTGGAAAAACTGCGGCTGGCCGCCACCAGCTCGCTGATCGAACGGCGGGATGTGATTGTGGTCAGCAGTGTCTCCTGTCTCTATGGCCTGGGTTCGCCCGAGGACTTCGAGGCCATGCAGGCGCGTATTCGGCTGGATACGGACATGGTGCGGGACGAGCTACTGCGTTCTCTCGTGGACATCCAGTACACTCGCAATGATTTCGCGCCGGAGCGCGGCTCGTTCCGGGTGGCCGGGGACACGGTGGATGTCTACCTATCCTATCGAGATGATCTCGTGCGCATCGAGTTCTGGGGGGACACTGTGGAGCGTGTCACCCGGCGCGATCCTCTCACCTTCGAGATCACGGAGGAGCTGTCGGAGGCGGTGATCTTTCCAGCCAAGCATTTCGTCATGCCCCACGAGCGGGTCGAGCAAGCGAGGCCGGGGATTTTGGCCGAACTGGACGAGCAGGTGCGCATGTTCGAGAGCAAGGGGCTGCTCGTCGAGGCCCAGCGGATCCATCAGCGCACTCTGTACGACTTGGAGATGATGCGCGAGATCGGCTACTGCCAGGGAATCGAGAACTACTCGAGGCATTTGGCCAACCGTGCGCCTGGATCACGCCCCTACACGCTGATCGACTACTTCCCGGACGATTTCATAACCATCATCGACGAGTCGCATGCGACGTTGCCCCAAGTGCGCGCCATGTACAACGCAGACCGCAGTCGCAAGCTGACTCTGGTGGAAAATGGCTTTCGCCTTCCCTCCGCCCTCGACAACCGTCCGCTCAATTTCCAGGAGTTTGAGGACATCCATCGCAGCGTGCTGTTTGTCTCCGCCACGCCCGCCGCCTACGAGCTTGAATGCACGGATCCCGTCGAGCAGGTGGTGCGACCCACCGGATTGCTCGACCCGGAGGTGGAGGTCCGTCCCTTGAGCGGGCAGGTCGACGATGTCATCCACGAGATCCGCGTCAGGGCCG
>JAGLDW010001100.1 GCA_023145395.1 Lentisphaeria bacterium
AGCAATTGGAAGAAAAACTGGAGGCGGGATCATGAAAATAGCCAAACGCCTTCTGGCCTATTCCCTGCCCTATTGGCGCGCACTGGTGCTGGCGTTGGCACTGATCCTGTTCACCTCGCTGGCCATCAACTACCTCCCGGTACTGATCCAGCGCATGACCGACCACTGCCTGATGGATACCTCCTCTCCCGCCGCCGAGCGAATCGACCTGCTGATGAAGCTGGGCATCCTCTACATCTCCATCGCCGCCATCGGACACAGCGTGCGCTATCTCCAGGGAATGCTCACGGCTTGGATCGGGCAGAAGATCATCCAGGATCTGCGGCTGGAGGTGTTCGGCAAGGTGCTGCGGATGCACCAGGCCTATTTCGACAGGACGGCGGTGGGAACCCTGATGACGCGCGTCACGTCCGACATCGAGCGGCTCCAGCATTTCGTGACCGAAGGCGTGGTGGGCACCATTGCCGACCTCTTCATGCTGCTGGGCATCATGGGCTACATGATCTACATCAGCCCCATCCTCTCGCTGTCCATCTTCGCCACCCTGCCTTTCATTTTTGCCTTCATGATTCGCGTCAACATGAAACTGCGCGACGCCAACCGCGATATCCGCGACCGTCAATCAAAGCTGAACGCCCTGCTGCAGGAAGACCTGACCGGCATGACCACCATCCAGCTCTTCAACCGCGAAGCCAGCGCCATTGGGGAGTTCGACGAGCGCCACACCCGCCTGCGATCGGCCTACTTCGACGAAGTCCGCTGGTTCAGCCTCTACTTCCCGACCGTGGAGGGCGGACAGGCACTTGCCGTCCTGCTGATCCTTGCCGTTGGCGGAGTGCTGATCCTCCAAGGATCGGAAGCCATCACCCTCGGCATCTTCGTGGCCTTTCTCGCCTACATCCGCGACTTTTTCCGGCCGCTCGGATCACTGTCCGACAAGGCAGGGGCGTTCCAGGTTGCACTGGCCTCCATCGAGCGCGTCTTCGCCCTGCTCGATTCGCCCGAGGAGGTGAACGATCCGTCCGAGCCGGTCTCGCCCGAACGCATTGCCGGAACCATCGCCTTCAACAACGTCTGGTTTGCCTACAACGACGACAACTGGGTCATCAAGGATCTTTCCTTCGCAGTCGAACCCGGCCAGGTACTCGCTGTCGTCGGTGCGACCGGTGCGGGCAAGAGCACCATCATCAACCTCATCGGACGCTTCTACGATGTGCAGCAAGGCTCCGTATCCATCGACGGAATCGACGTCCGGAAGTTTGGCAAGCACGAGCTGCGCTCCCGCCTGGGTTATGTCTTCCAGGATCCCTTCATCTTTACCGGATCGGTGGCCGAGAACATTGGCCTGCAAACACCGGGCATCGACCGCGACGACATTGTCTGCGCCGCCAATATCGTCAACGCCCACGGATTTATCGAAGCCATGCCGGAGGGATACGACACGGTGCTGAACGAGCGCGGTGCCGGGCTTTCGCTAGGACAAAAACAACTGCTCGTAATGGCGCGCACGCTGGCGCAGAACCCGGAACTATTGTTTGTGCTCGACGAGGCCACGGCCAGCGTCGACACCGCCACCGAAATGCTGATTCAGGACGCCCTTGGAAAACTGATGGCCAACCGCACCTCCATCGTCATCGCACACCGGCTCTCCACCATCCGCCACGCCGACCGCATCCTCGTCATGCGCTACGGCGAGCTGGTCGATCAAGGCACGCACGAGGAGCTCATGGCTCACGACGGCTACTACCGCCAACTCTACGAACTACTGCTCCACTCGCCGGATTAAATCCTCGCCAAGCTCGGCGAGGAGAGGTGAAAAGGTCTTGGAGTGCGCCGACCCCGTCGGCGCTTTGAAAGCGGAGACGGGGTCTCCGCACTCCAGATTTTTTAAGCCTCAAGCTCCTTCTGAAGCTCCGCATCGGCCTTGAGCACGTCCTTGGCCATGTTTTTCTTGTAGGCAACCAGCTTGCGTTTCAGCACTCCGTCGGACAACGCCATGATCTGCACGGCTAGGATGGCGGCGTTGATCGCACCCGCCTTGCCGATCGCCACGGT
>JAGLDW010001101.1 GCA_023145395.1 Lentisphaeria bacterium
CCCCATCCGCCAAGAAGCGGATTTCTCCAGGCCCATCGGCGCCCTTGCGCTTCAGATGCGGCGAGAATGCATGCCAGAACCTGCCTTTCCCGACGAAGGACGTCTCCAGAAACAACGCGTCGTCCGTCACCGCCAACGTACGCTCCAGCAAAACTCCCTTGGCCAGCGCAAACCGTGCGCGCAAGGCCACCACCGAAGGAGTGCGCAGCACCTTCACCGTCTCGGGTGGCGCGAACCGCGTGTCACCGCCCGCTCCGTCCACCGTGTAGCGGTCGTACATATCGCCGCCCCAAATCCTCCCGACAAATCCCACCTCGTTGCCATCCACGATCCAGGAAATGATGCGCACGCCCTCGCACAAGGCGATCTCAAAGCGCGACTTCCCCCCTTTGACGACGGCCACATGCCCGTACATCGCCGAGGGCTCAACCCGCAGCTCGGCGGCTGCACAGAGAAATGCGGAAACACAGGTGAATGTGGCGAACACACGCATCGAACAGCTCCAGGAAACAGCACAAAAAGAAAACGGGACCGGTTGCAGAGCAACCATGTCCCGCCAAAAACATCTCAGGAAATACCGTCTGCCCTACTTCAGTTTGAGCCCCGAGGTGTCGGCACCCTTCTTGGCGGCGAGTTCGACATACAAGTTGAAGCGCTCTACCAAAGCATCCAGAGACGCGGAGATCGCGGTCATCTCGGCCTTGATCGCCCGAGCATCCTCGCCCAGCATCTCATCGACGGGAATTTTCCTGATATCGCTCTCCAGATCCTCGATATCATCGACCTTGTCGGCTACCGCATCACGGTAGGCCTCGGCCATCTTGACAAGCTCGGCAGCCTCCTTGTCCTCCGCCTCCGCTTGCAGTTCGGTAAGAGGCTTTGTCTCATCGACACTACCACCGCCACAGCCTGGGAGAAAAATTGCCGCACAGAGCAGAATACCGATCATCCGTGTCCATTTTGTCATCTCGGAAATGCCTTCTAAATCTTCTTCTGGGATAGCCGGAACCGTTCCGTTCAACACGTAGTATCGCCTGCGGACCCACGTCCTTCAAGCGCGACGGGCACCATCGGCGCACGTCAGTTCCGTAGGTCTTTTCCCGCCGCGCCATTCTGAGAGACAAAACGGCTTCTCCACGGAACCGTGGGGGAACCGTGGGGACAGGCGAATTATGCTTGCGGTGAGCGCACGGGGACCTATCTTACTATTTTATGTCGCATATAGAGCCTCAAGGAAGAAGCCCCCCTAGTACTGAGCAGAAGGAGTTGTGCTGAATGAAACGCCGAACTTGGATCACCGCCTTGAGTGTCCTTGCCGTTGCCTTCCTGTCCACGTTGTCCGAAGCTGCGGATCCGAACCCATTGCGGCTGACGTTGCCGCCTGTATTCTACGCTGTTCCCGGCGTAGAGATGGCGGTCTACTACGACAATAT
>JAGLDW010001102.1 GCA_023145395.1 Lentisphaeria bacterium
GAGCGAGGATCGGCGCTGGGCGGTCACGCCGAAACGTACTCACGTTGGCGATCACGAATTTGCCGTCGCGGTGGCGGATGCGTCGGGAAAATCTTTGGGGTACGCGAAAACCATGTTGCGGGTCGTACCTAGTCAGGCTGGGGCGAAATGCAAGATCAAACTCATGATTATCGGTGACAGCCTTACGCATGCGACTGTCTATCCCAACGAGATCGCACGGTTGCTGTCGGAACCAGGCAATCCCGAGTGGCGCATGCTTGGCACCCATAAAGGGCGCGGGCCAAAGGATGGCGTCATTCACGAAGGCTACGGCGGCTGGACCTGGAACCGGTTCGCGACCAAGTACGAGCCGAACCCGGACGGCACCTACAGGAAGCGCAGCAGCCCGTTCGTCTTCCTCGGTGATGACGGGAAGCCAGTCCTGGATCCCGCCCGTTATTTCGACGAGAATTTCGAGGGTGAGCGGCCAGACTACATTACTATATTACTGGGGATCAACGACTGCTTTGGCGCCAAGCCGGAGAGCCCCGAGACCATCGACCCCAGAGTTGACACGATGTTCGGCTTTGGCAAGACCTTGCTGGATGCGTTGCGCAAGGCCGCCCCGGACGCCGAGATAGGTGTCTGCATCACCACCCCGCCGAACTCCCGTGAGGGCGCGTTTCAGGCGAATTACAAAGGCAAGTACCCCCGTTGGGGATGGAAACGTATTCAGCATCGCCTCGTCGAGCGTGAACTCGAGCATTTTGGCGACCGTGAGGCAGAGGGGCTGTACTTGGTGCCGACTCATCTGAACGTCGATCCCATCGATGGTTACTCGGCGAGCAACGGGGTGCATCCGAATACGGTCGGCTACAAGCAGGTGGGCGCCAGCATCTACGCATGGTTGAAAGCGCGCCTGCACATCGCGACGGCGGGAAAATGAGCTCTGTGCCCGGATGCGGTACTGACATGCGCCCCTCCTCCCTCCTCGCAAAATAACGGCCACGCCCTACACTATCCGCGTGGATTTATGTGAATGACGACGAAAGATTTCCGGAATACAGATCAACCGAAAGAGAAACCATGAGCAACATCATTTCTTGTCGAACAGGTATGTTTGGCAGTGCCGAAACAGCATTCGAGTTTTTCCCCAAGGCTGGAGTCCTCCATGCCGAATGCCCCCCTCCGAGTGAGGGAAAGTATGATGAACTCGCCAAGAAAGCCGACGCCACAGGCATGACGATCGCCACCATCGCGACACAGCTCGCGCTGGATTCCGACGAAGCCGCCAAGCCATTCTACGACGTGATCGATGGCACCGCCTCCATTTCCGTTCCCAAGATCTTCGTCAGCATGAAAGCTGCGGACGAGGTGCCTCGCGAGGAAGTGATCGCCCGACTCCGGAACATCTCCGAGTACGCGGTGGAACGCAATGTGGTGCTTTGCATGGAGACCCATCCCCCCTTTGGCGAAAACGCCGCCAAGGCCAAAGCCGTCATCACCGAAGTCGGAAGCACTGGACTTCGCTACAACTTCGACACGGCAAATGTCTACTACTACAACGAAGGTGTGGACACAATCTCCGAACTGGAGACGGTCGCCCCGCTGGTCGCCGCCGTGCACATCAAGGATACCGATGGTGGCTTTAAATCCCCGAACTTCCCTCCCGTGGGAACTGGTGTGGTGGATTTTCCCCGCGTATTCGAAATCCTAGGCGGTCTCGGTTTTTCTGGGCCCTATACGTTTGAGATCGAGGGTGCCCTTGTCTCCGGCCTGGACCCGGAGGGGCGTCTCCAATTCCTCAAGGATTGCTGCAACTACCTGCGCACCATCGGCGCCATTGATTCCTGACGGAGCAGTGGATATCATGCCCGAAGCTCTCAGTTGTGACGACTTTCTGGAAGAACTGGCACGCTACAAGGCGCTGACCGACGCATTCCTCCTGCAGGACCGCTTCCGGCAGCGTTTCGCCCCCGCGCACCTGCATGATGCCGTCTACAGCTATCTGGAACGCCCGGCCAAGCGCCTGCGCCCAGCAGTGCTGCTCATGTCCTGTGAATTGTTTGGCGGTGATACGCGACAAGCCGCGCCTGCGGCTGCTGCGGTGGAGTTGTTCCACACGTGGACGCTCGTGCACGACGACATCATCGACAACGACGATCTACGCCGGGGCCAGCCCACGGTGCATCGCCAAGGCGCGGCTCGGGCGGCTGCCGAATATGGTGCGGACACGAGGGCGCAGAAGGAATACGGGCGTGATCTTGCCATCCTCGCAGGTGATCTGCAGCATGGCTGGGCGCTCTGCATGCTCTTCGAATGCGCCCGCGCTGGTGTCCCCCTCGATGTGGTTGCATACTTGGCCGAACGCATGGACTCGAATTTGCTTTGCCGCCTGATCGAGGGAGAGATGCTGGACGTGCAGTTCAGCCACCGAGTCCTGGGCAGAATCTCGGAAGAAGAAATCCTCCGCATGCTAGAGCTGAAAACGGGCGTGCTTCTCGAATATGCGGCGGTCGCGGGCGCATGCATTGGCTTGGGGACACTGCCTGAAGAGGATCCACGCATCGCCTCCCTCGGCTTGTTTGCCCGAAAATGTGGTGTCGCTTTTCAGCTTCAGGACGACATTCTCGGGGTCACCGGCAACGAGGAGCACCTCGGAAAACCCATTGGTTCGGATCTCCGCGAGGGGAAGTGCACCACGATCGTGCTCAAGGCACTCGAGCGAGCCAATGCACGACAAACGAGTCAGCTTGAAAACGTTCTTGGCAATCAGGCCGCCACGGCGGGTGAAGTGGCAGACGCTACACAAGTGCTTGCTGAACTTGGTACCGTGGATTATACGCGCCAGCTGGCGGAGCGATTCCTCCGGGAAGCCATCGACGAGCTTTTTCCACTGCCGGACGGACGTCCAAAACACTGTCTCCGCGCCTGGGCCGACTTCATGCTCAGCCGGAATCACTAACTGCGCGCAGACGCTTGAGGTGGACTTGGAGAAGCGTGATCTCGGCTGGTGTCACACCATCGATGCGCGATGCCTGCCCAAGATTGCTTGGGCGGTGCATGTCCAGTTTTGTCCGCGCCTCGGCGCGGATTCCGGGCACATCGTAGTCGAAAGATGAGGGGATCTCCCAGCTCTCAAGCTCCTTCAGGCCTTCTGCCTGCGCAATCTGACGATCCAGGTACCCCTTGTACCGCGCCTCGATCTCCAACTGCTCGACGATCCGGGGGGGCAGTGACGGCGCATCCACCAGGTTTCCGTAGGAGATCTCGGGGCGTTGGAGCCACTTCATCAGTGATTGGCCCTGATGACGCGTCCCCAGTAACTGATCACGCCCTGCCACAATCCCTTTCTCTAGTTCATCGAGCTGCTGGATTTCATCCGCCCCGATCAACCCCAGTTCATGTCCCAGGCGCATCAGGCGCCGATCCGCATTGTCCTGGCGCAGTAGCAGTCTGTATTCAGCCCGGCTGGTGAACAGGCGGTAGGGCTCGACAATGTCCTTGGTCACCAAGTCGTCAATCATCACACCCAGGTAGGCCTGGTCTCTCCCAAGCACCACCGCACCCCCCGTTCCGCTACAGAAACGGGCGGCGTTGATCCCGGCAAGAAGCCCCTGGCCGGCGGCCTCCTCGTAGCCACTTGTGCCATTGATCTGCCCGGCCAGGAACAGGTTGGGCCAGCGGCGCACGCACAAGGACCCGTCAAGCTGGTGTGGATTCACGAAATCGTACTCGATGGCGTAGGCATAGCGTGAAATGTGGGCGTGCTCAAAACCGGGCAACGACTGGACCATGCGCCACTGCACATCCACAGGAAGACTGGTCGAGATGCCGTTCAGATAATACTCGTCCGTGAAACATCCTTCGGGCTCCAGGTAAATATGGTGACGCTTTCGGTCTGGAAAACGCACGATCTTGTCCTCGAAGGAGGGACAGTAGCGGGTTCCAGTCGCGTCAATTTTTCCGGAGTAGAGGGGTGACCTTTCCAGATTGTCGCGCACGGCCTGCGCCGTCTCGTCAGTCGTGTATGTCAGGTAGCAGGGGAGCTGGGGCAGACAATCTCCCCCCATCGGAGGAATGCCGCTGCGATCTTCGCGGAAGGAGAAACGGGAACCTTTCGCGTCCGGATCCTGGCGTTCGAGTTGATCGAAGTCGATGGTGCGTGCCAGCACGCGAACGGGAGTCCCCGTCTTGAGGCGGGCTGTCTCCAGCGCCAAGTCGTTCCGAATGGACTCCGCCAGCGCCACAGAAGCCGCATCCCCGGCGCGCCCTCCCGGAAACGAACGCATTCCATAGTGAAGCTTCGCGCCGAGGAAAGTGCCAGTCGCAACCACGACGGCCGAAGTGGAGAAGACATCGCCAAACTCCGTCTCGACACCGGTCACCCGGTCGCCCTCCACGTGAAAGCGAACCGCTTCGGCTTGATGGACAAACAATGCCTCCTGGCGCTCGAGAACATGCTTCATGCGCCGCTGGTAGACCACCTTGTCACACTGCGCACGCGGTGACCAGACCGCCGGCCCCTTCGACACGTTGAGCATACGGAACTGGATGGTGGCCGCGTCGGTGTTCAGCGCCATCTCGCCACCCAGCGCGTCGATTTCGCGCACGAGGTGTCCTTTGGCGATCCCCCCGATCGCGGGGTTGCAGGACATTTGCGCAATATGGTCGGCATTGCTGGTGAGCAACAACGTGCTCGCTCCCAGACGGGCCGAGGCAAGCGCCGCCTCACAGCCAGCGTGCCCGCCGCCAATCACGATCACATCGTAGTCCGTAGATGGCTCTCGCATAATCTCCTGCCGTGCGTCAAAGCTCCCGTAGGCGCACAACTTGAATGTGCGCTCCGAGTAGGTGCGCTGGG
>JAGLDW010001103.1 GCA_023145395.1 Lentisphaeria bacterium
TCCATCCGCATCGGTCAATACGACGGCAACTTCGCCAAACCTTAAGTTCCCAACGCTGACAAGCACGTCCGATACAGGCGCGCCACCGGATTCTGCGGAGGTGACTTGCCCCTCGATCACCCGTCCGGCCTCCATGGCAAACGTCTCAAGCCCGGAACCGGGGAGCGTGATTTCGTGTTCCGCTAGCGCATATCCAGCGCCACTGACGCGGGCCATGTACACGCCGTCTGCCATACCATTGAATGTGCAGGTTCCGTTCGCTTCCGTGCGATAGACGAGATAGAGGGAGTTGGAGGTTGAGTCGGCCAGAGAGCTTAGATACACAACGGCGTCCTCAATCGGAGTGCCGACGGTATCCGTGACTGTGCAGTAAACCGTGTTGCTACCCACAGTAAGGTTCTGTCCGTCGACAACGACATTGGTTCCCACGACAATATTGGTGAGCGGCGGAGCCAGTCCGTCAGCACCCATTGCAGTTACCGTGAAGATGCCAGGTGTGTGGACGAGGAAGCTGTAGCTTCCGTCATCCGTGGTCTGGCGTCCTACCGCCTCGTTCTGGAAGGCCAATGACACCACGGCATTGGACATGGGTGTTACCCCATCGGGCTGATACACCATTCCCGACACAACCGAGATATCGAGATCAAAATTACACGCCACTGAGTTCTGCGCCGCTGAGACAGTGACCTCTTTGCTGGCAAGCGACAGTCCGCTGGAGGAACCTATCGCTACGGCGTAGACTCCGGTGTGCAATATGTCTACCGAGTAGTTGCCGTCGTTGTCCGTTGTCGCCGTCCATTCCAGCTCTTTCGATTTTGACAGCACAGTGACATCTATTCCGCTGACGAGGTCTGATCCTCTCGAAACCGTCCCGTAGATGCGTCCCCACTTGCTTAGCTCTACGACTACGGAGCCACCGGGGAGCGTGACGCTGTTTCTGGCCATGTCGTAGCCGGCAACCGTGGCAAAGACATCATAGGTTCCGGGCGCCAGATCGTTGATAACAAACGATCCAGTTGCGTCGCTGATGGCACCGGAGAATGATGGGGCCGGAGGATAGGCGTTTATGCTGATCGACGCGCCTTCAACCGGAGCGCCTCCATCGGCCTGAACAACTGTACCCGTCAGAGAGGCCGCGCCGGAAAGCGTGAGATCGACAGTCTTCCCATCATCATAGCTGGTAAGTCTGGTCGTTTGGCGCGCAGATGCGCCGTGACCATCGGCCGCTGCGGCTAGATCGTAACGGCCAGGGGGTAGTGCGGTGAACGAGTAGTTCCCGTTACTGTCCGTTCTGACCGAG
>JAGLDW010001104.1 GCA_023145395.1 Lentisphaeria bacterium
ATGGTCACGGCGACTCCTTTTTGGACCTCGATCGTCTGAGACACGGGGTGCAGGAACCATGATTTCACGCACCCTTCGCCTGAGGCGGCCACTCCGGGCGTCCGCATCCACAGAGCTTGGGCGTTCTTCTGCCAGCCTCGCAGCAAACCTGTCTTCGGATCCGCCTCCTCAAAATCGCCATTGACCAGCTTCGCGCCTTCGATCCGCAGGTTGTCCCAATAGGTCCAGACTGGGATGAAGTCATTTTCGTTGAGGGTGCTGCGCAGCGGTCTCCCCCGCAATTCGATCCGTGCTCTGCCATCGGCCTTGGGCGTGAAGCGGAAGGTGAAGGGTTGCCAATCGACGCCGAGTTCACCGCTCTTGGCGCTCAGCCTGCGCCCTAGAGGCTTGGCCCAGCCCAGGACCTCGCAGTTCGTGCCGCCATCCATCAACAGTCCTTCACCGAGGGCTCGAATCTCGCAGCGCGCCCACGAGGGCACAGCGCCGTTGAGCACAATGTCTCCGAATGGCTCCAGCCACAACACTCCCCCTTTGCGGACGTCCCAACTTCCGCCGGGCGGCTTTTTCCAGGTCACCCATTCGTTGCCGGAGACTTTGCGCACGGCCAAGCTGAAGAGCATCCGCGGATTCTGTTTTTCGGGACTGATGCCCATGGCGGCGAAGGGAATTGCGAACTCCGCAGTCCAGCGGGTCTTCGAGACGATCTTGCAGGCGTACTGCACGCCCTGTCGGCAACGCTCGACCACCGCCTTCGGCGCTCCTGCCTCGTCACTGGTGGCGAGCGTGCCATCCGTGAATCCACGCCAGATCATGATCGGGCCCAGCTCGTTGTCCGCCGCCGCGACCGAGACTGCGAACTCCGCAGCATCACTGTGACCCCAGGTGTGTCCGCCTGCGATCCCTCCCTCGGACTGCACGTCATTGATGAAGGCGAGGTAGAGCCGCTCGTCATCGACCTGCATGTGGACCGTGCTTGGGAAGGTCGCCTTGCCTCCGATTGCACGCCATTGCAGAATCTCTGGTTTGACGGTGTTGACACTGACCGTCTGTTTCTCGCCGGGAGTCCACTCCTCGGGATCGACTGCGCCATCCACGGTGATCACCGCGCCAGCGCGTCGGACGGCGACCACGGGCAACCCGCCGGGCATGCGTTTCTCCATCTCCCGCCGGCGCAGCCAGCAGGGGCGGAAGTCAGCGGGCGGAGGCTCGGACTTGACCGGCCAGGTGCGGCGTGTCCCGTCGTTGACGAGACCAATCTTCTCGAATGGAATCGGCTCGAAGCCGAGCTTTCCCGCCGCCGCGTTGGCTTTCAGAGCGTATTCTTCGCCATAGGGTGCGATGACGCCTGGGTCTCCCAGGTCCTTGCTGTCCCAGTTGCCTCGAATCTCGACCCACTCCGGCTTCACGTTTCGGGCGACGCGCATCAGTGGTCCGTTGATGGCGATGTTGCGGGTGATCGCGCACCACCATGGCGCTCCGATTGGGTCCACATTCAGCAGTTGATCCATATTCGGGTACTTCGTGTAGGGCTGCTTGTCCCACGGAACTTGCTTGAGTTTCCTGAGCAGGCCGTTGTTGGTGGTGAAGCCGTGGCTGGCTCGCTTGTCCCGCGCGGTGACCGTGCCGTCCGGATGCTTGGTCCAGTCCCACCACGCCAGGCCGCGAGCGGAGAGGGAGATGCCGACCTGGCAGTCGATGAAGAGGTTGTTGTCCGCCACATTCCACGGTCCTCCGCACATGGACACGCCGCGACCCACGCGGTAGACGACATTGCCCCGGAATGTGGTGCCCGCCACACAGTCGTCCAAATGCACCACATTCACACCGGTCGGGCTTCCATCGAGGCTGTCGTTGATGTGGTGGATGTAGTTGTGCTGGATTCGGTTGTTGCGATAGGTCCAGTTGTAGCCGGCGTAGAACACGCCGCCCTCGGCTGTCTCGAAGTGGCACCAGTAGATGTCGTTGTACTCCATGGTCAGATCGTTGCCACCGTAGAACACGGCGCTGTGCGGCGCGTGATGAATGAGATTGTGGGAGAGCGTCAGCCCCACTCCCCGCATGTTGATCGGAGAAGCGTGCGTGCGCTTGACCGTGTTGGTGTGGTGGATGTGACAGTTCGCCACGACATGATTCGCGGGAGCCAGAGTCTTTCGGTCGCCGCCACTCATGATCACGCCGCTGTAGCCGACGTGGTGGATGTCGCAGCCCGTGACCTTGTGGTTTGTTCCCCCGGCCAGAGTCACCGCGTTGCGCGCGATGTTGCGCACTTCGCAGCTCAGCAACTCGATGGCATTGCCCTTCTTGATCACGACCGCATCCCCCCGTCCCCCCTCGAAGCCGATGCCTTGGAAGGTGACATGTTGCGTGTCCGTGGTGGTCACCAAAGGATCCTTGAGCCGGGTGAGCATCACTTGACACTTCCCAATCGCCTTTGGAGGCCAGAAGTAGAGCACTCCGGCATTTCGGTCGATGTACCACTCGCCCGGGGCGTCCAGCTCTTCGAGCAGGTTGAACGCATACCAGCGGTTGGCGCCCCACGTATCCAAGCCGAAGCGCAGAGGAACCTTCCAGGTGATCTCCTTCTTTTGCGTGTCGATGTTGCCGACGCGCACTACGTCGCAGACATAGGCTCGCGCCCAGAACCCCATCATCCAGACACCGCGCTCGACATCCCAGCGCTCAGGACGATTGCCCGTGTAGCTGAATACACCCGGACGGAATTTCTTGGTCCGCTGCGCCTCATGGTCTCGCAAGCCGGAGCCGCTGTCGATGATTTCCGCGAACTTCGCATAGCCCTCGTTCGGCCAACGCGCCCATTGCATCTGGTCGCCGTTGCAGAACACATATGCGAACTGGGGTTCGTTGCGAGTGAAGCCGCTGAACTTGTCTGGGACGTCTTTGATGAAATCCGTGATTCCAGCGTCCGACAGTTTGAGTTGCAGGACGTGTGCGCGGGCTTTTTCAGGCAGACGTGTCAAGATCGATGCGTCCGTCACCATTTCAAACAAATTGGGGTCCACCATGGTGCCACCCGAGATCCAGACATCCGCCCTGGGTGCTGCTCGATAAACAATCGGCGCCTCGATCGTCCCACTGTCCTCGGGACCCAGGGCAAAGGTCTGGTCCAACCTGTGGACGCCGGCGCCGAGCTGCACAATCACCTCGCCATCGGGCAGCGCGCCCTCTTTCTTCAGCTTGCGGATCTCGTCCCGTGCACGCTCGAGTGTTCGAAATGGACCGCTTCCTTTTCTGAAAAATGCCTTCCGTGCCCTGGTGCCATCCCAAGTGTCGTTGCCATCAGGGGAAACGTGCAGAACCGACGCTCCGCAGGCTGCGCCAGCGAGAACGCATGTCAGCACCAATGCCGAGATCCGATGCCGCCAGTGGTTTTGCGTGGTCATGATTTGGGTCTTTCTCTTTTGCGGCTGTTGGACACTCCACCGGCGCCGATGATGGCGGTCTCGCTTTCGCGCTGTTGGGCCCCACAGCGTTTCCAGACCATATCCGTCGGAGCGCTTGTTGGCCACTGGTGCCGCTGTCGGGCACAGTCGGTGAATACTGGCGTCTTCACGAGGCAGAACGCCGCAGAACAGCTAAGGGTCCGCGCGAGAATAACTTACCATTTTGCTGCTGTTCATTTTG
>JAGLDW010001105.1 GCA_023145395.1 Lentisphaeria bacterium
CAGGTTCAAGGTTCAGAGGTTGAGGCAGAAGATTGCTCTCGCCAACGGTGGGCAAACGAGCAAGACTGACCCTCCAGCAACCACGTGCGGACTCCGCAATACGACGGTTCACGACCCCCGTTCCTATTCCATCGCTGAGGGTGATGTTGTTGGTCGGTCGCGATAGCGGCGGCACCGTCGTCGGGCACGGAGAGCCGGGTGCCTCGCCCGGCGCGTGCCCGACAACGGTAAGTGGTGTCCGGGGAGCCTAGGGTCCCCGGCGGAGCGCGAGGCAGCGCCTCGCAACCGCAATGCGGACTTTACGCAGACCAGAGCGCCTACATTTCCGTCGTGCTCTCGATCCACTCCTGCAGGCGCTTGGGCCAGGTGCGTAGAGGCAGATCCTTCTCCCGCAGGCCATAGCCGTGTCCGCCCTCGCCATACACATGTAGCTCGGCGGGAACGCCGGCCTTGCGCATGGCAGCAGTGTAGAGGAAGCTGTTGCCCATGTCCACAGAGTCGTCGCAAGTGCTCAGCAGGAATGCTGGGGGAGTGTCCGCCGTGACATTGCACTCCGCCGAAAAACGATGCAGAAGCTCTTCCGAGGGCGTGCTGCCGAGAAGATTTCCCCGACTCCCAGCGTGCCCCAGCTTTTCGTCGGTGAAGGTGATCACCGGGTAGATCAAGATGGAAAAAGACGGACGATCCGCTGGACCAATGAACAGGGTCGAGGCGCTCGATGCGAGATGCCCGCCCGCACTGAATCCCATGACTCCGACCTGCTCCGGATTCACGCCCCACTCCGCGCTCCTCTCCCGCACCAATCTGATAGCGGCAAGCGCGTCGCCAACGGGTGCCTCGTGACCGTACTCGGGACCACCGGGAGGTCGTGGCAAACGGTACTTCAGGACAATCCCGGCCACACCAATGGAATTGAGCCAACGAGCGATCTCGTGCCCTTCATGATCAAAGGCCAGGCAGCCATAGCCCCCACCGGGACAGATGACCACGGCAGGTGAGGCGGACGCGCCCTCGACGAGGTACGGGTAGACTGCGGGATTATGAACGGCACGCACGCGCCGGTCCATCACGCCTTCAGTCGCGTTGTCGACCACATCCGAGAGATCCGAAAGCGAGTCAGGATACAGCAGCACAGCCTCCGGATCGGATGCGGTGTCGGGAACAGTGAACGCTGTGCGAGTCTCTCGTGCCATCATGAATCTCCTGGATGTTAAGGGGTTGGGGATTCGCCCCGTTCTTTCCGTGCATCACCAAACAGGTCAGCCAAAGTTTTTCAGAACTGTCGCGCAACATAAACGCAGTCCTTCATGCTTCCGAGCCGCGACAACTGCGATTTTCGCAAAGCCACTGGGGGAGACACCTTCTCGAAAACCTGAAAGGAATCGAAGTCCAGACAGTGAAGACCAATGCGTTTCTCCTTTCGCTCATCGCTCGTCCAAGGTTCGCACATTCGAGAAACATGTCCCGCTACAGGTGTGTTTTCCTGACAGAACCACCCTCGCCGTGTCAGGAAAACGGGTATCGCCGTAAGAGCCTGGCATGGGTTCTGTCTTTTAAAGCCAGAGAGTGTCTCTCAATCCAAAACCGCATCCAGGAACCTGATCCCGTTCACTATCTGGAGAAACAGTTTCTCTGGAATCGGCTTGCCTTTCGAGACATCGGCCAATTCTCCTGTGAGCAGGCCCAATCGAGGGCTCGCAGTCCTTTACGGTTTCCAAGCTACTCAAGAACAAGGCGGACGGTGGCTTCTTTGCCGGGGGCAAGCTGCACTTCTGTCGATGCTGTTCGATCGTTCATCGCTACCGTGACGCGGTGCGTTCCATAGAAGGCACGCAGTGTGCTCGAGCCAGCGGCGCCGGTCGCTCCCTCCCACTGCGTCCACCACTGGTTGAGCACGAGGTCCTCGTAGGCGTCCTGGGCGGGGCGTTTCGACCAGTCCAGGCGGAACATGTGCCCACCCTCCCTGCTGCGCCAGTGCCGTCCCTCCCAAAAGCCCCACATCAGAAACGACTCAACCTTCGGATGGCTGAACACAGCCGTCATGAAATCGCGGAAGTACGCCGCGTGGGGAAGATCCTTCGTGCAGCTCAGATCAAACTCGGTGATCTCGAGCGGTTTGCCGAATGCCGCCCACTCGTCCAGCGTTGCCAAGATGGCGTCCATGGGGACGAGGGGGATTGTCATATGCGCCTGGATGCCAAGAACATCGACGGGAGCTTTGTTGTCAAGCAGGTATTGGATCCGCTCCGCCACGCCGGCTCGGGTCTCTTCCGTGCCGCTGAGAATGGCATAGTCGTTGTAGCAGCGCAGCGCATCGGGGGCGGCATCCGCCGTCCAGCGGAATGCGTCCGCGAAGGACTTCCACCCGGTTTCCTCCCATACTTCCGTGTTGGTCCGGGCCTCGTTCACCACGTCCCAGATGTAAAGTTTGTCATGGAAGCGCCTGGCGTAGTCTGTGACATGTTGCTGGCAGGCCTGGCGCAGCGCGGTGTCACGGAATGTGCGGACGGATGCAGGGACGTATTTCCAGGAGCCCCAAACAAGGCAATGGCCCCGCACCGCGATGTGCCGTTGTCGCAGCCATTCCAGTGCCTTTTCGGTCTTGGCCAAACGGTCGGAGGACTCACTGCGCCACTTTAGGTCGCTCTCGAACACCACCACATTGTAGAGACGCTCGATCTCTTGTCGATACCGTTTGGCGTCGGGCTC
>JAGLDW010001106.1 GCA_023145395.1 Lentisphaeria bacterium
TGGAATCCCACTGTCGCCTCGCCTGGGCTGAAAGCACGATCCGTGATGCCTTCGATCGTGTACGTCTTCCATTCCGGAGTCAAGGAAATAGCACCTTCGAAAACCTTGATGTACGGGTCGCGGCTCTGCTCGAGATACGGACGAAGTTTGCAGCCGTCCGGACTGCGCATCCGCACTCGCAGAGAGAGGGAGTCCCCCTTGTTCAGGAACACTCGCACGGTTTGCGACATTCTCACTGCCCAGGAGTCGCCATCAACGACAGGCTCGACCCGCAGACGCACGATCCATTTTGGAGCGCCGTCCAGCTCGACCTGCACTCGCTCCACAGCCAGTTCCGGTTTGGAGGTAAGTGCCCACGAGGAGCGCAGATCCACGCCGAAGGAGCCGTTCCGTACGAGATCGCGGGGAACTGCCCAAACGGAGAAATGCAGGAATAGCAGACAAAACCAAGACAGCGGAATGGATCTACGCATGGCGACACCTCTTTGAGATCGGGCACTCTCCCAACCTGTGGATTTTTCGATGATGCTCAATATGGCGCCGGAAACGCATGAACGCCGAAGTTTGTAGAACGACGCTCTTGCGGCGGCGGCGTATTCCGACACGGCGGAGGTGCTGGCTGTCAGGAAAACACCCTTGCGCCAAACCTGTTTTCCTGACACGGCGGACATGCTGACTGTCAGGAAAACGCTCTTTCGGCGACCCTGTTTTTCCGTCTCGCGTGTTGAGTGCGCTTCTCCGTCCGCTATTGTATGGGCTCGTGTTCCACAAGGGCAGGCGCAAGACAACACTGCCTGCTTCGTTCCACAAGGAGAGCATCCATGTCCGTCAACCGAGTTCTCGCCGCGACCACCGTCGCCCTGTTTCTTTGTTCCTGCGCCGCGCCGCGCTACCAGGGGAACCATCCATTCCTCAAGGAGCAACCGCGCATCCTCGTGGACAAGGTCCTGATGCTGGACAACAAATGGGTCATGACTGAGGACCACGTGCGCGAGATCAAGGAAGCCGGATTCAACGTCGTGTCGCCACGCATCGGGGGGAAGGATCCCGCCCGCGTACGCAAAGTCGCCAAGATGGCCCAGGACAACGGCATGTTCTATGTCGCCTGGATGCGAGGCAGTCTGGCCGCGCCAAAAGACACGCCGGAAAGTCTCCTCTACGTCTATCCCGATGGACACTCCTGCAATATTTACAGCCCGAACGCAGACCAACTCTGGGACTGGATGGAGAAAATCATCCTCGAACACGCAAGAATCTCGGTCGAGATCCCCGCCATGGCCGGATCGTTCCTCGATTTCGAGAACTACGCCACGGGAAAGGCGGGCAACTGCTACTCCCTGTCCTACGACGAACCCATCTTGCGCGCATTCGCGGAAGCGCAGAATCTGAAACTTCCCGCGCTCAAGCCGGAACAAAGGGAAGACTGGCTGAAAGAGCAGAAGCTTGAACAGGCATTTCGCGATTTCCAGGTTGCCGGCTGGCGTCAGCGGGCACGCCGCATCCGCCAGAAAATCGACGCGATCAATCCCCAGTTCCTGCTCCTGATCTACCCCGCGCCAGGCACGCTGCTCATGACGGAGGGCCTCTACCCAGAGTGGGCTACTGAGGCGGCGCCGCTCGTGCTCTGCAACGCGGACACCTACGGACGCCCTTCCGAGTTCCTGGCCGAAAGGGAGGCTCTGAAGACGAACGGCAAGATTCTCAAGAGAACCATGAAAGTCCCCGCGGCAAAAGGGATTCCGCATGTGTATCTCGGCGGTATCGATCCTGTTTGCCCAGGTGCCGATCCCGAGTTTTGTGGCAAGAACGCCTCGCTCATCTGCGACGTCACCGATGGCTACTGGATTTTCTACGAGGGACCCGAATACAAAAAGGACCATCCCGAGTATTTTCGCTGGTTCAAAATGGCCAATGCCGACAGCGCGACGGGAGTGTTCGACCTCTGGAAGCAACCCCGCAGCCAACCGGAAAACCTCGGCGACACGAAACTCGACCGCAAAACCGACCTGCTCCAAGTCGGCATTTTCAACACCCGCAAGCCACTTGGGCAGGATATCGAGTCCACCGGCAAGTACGAAATCCACAAGCTTCGCGGCATGTCGGTGGAGTATCTCTCGAAGCTCGACGTGGTCGTGCTCCAGAACTTCAACCTCGCCATTGATCCGGACCACCCCATCTCCACCAACCTGCGCACCTATGTGGAGCAGGGCGGCGGACTGCTCCTCGGGCACGACACGGCCTGGTTCATGGAGAGTCCCTTCCCCGAAGTGGCCAAACGCGACTACCCGAAGCACAAGGTCGATTCGGTGCGCCATGTGCTAGCCACCACACTCGAGATCGCGAAGGAGCATCCGGGGATGCCTGGACTCAAGAAAGGCACACGTTTCGAAACGGAGTTTGGCGACCACATGATCTTCGAACCCGGCCCGCAGGGGACGGTGATCGTCCGCAACCTGTTTGGCGATCCGGTCTATGTGGTCGCCCAGGTCGGCAAGGGCCGCGTCGTCTACTCCGGGTGCTACTACGGCTACTTCAAAAATCTAACTGGTGGCGAGCGGACGGTTCTGCTGGGGCTAATCGACTGGTTGGCGGAAGCAGGAAAATAGAAGGGAACTAGAACATGACTTGGACTGAATTCAACGAGCACGACATCAAGGTCTACAGCACGATGTGGTGTCCAGACTGCCGCCGCTTGGAACATGTTTTCGACAACCGAGACGTGTCGTACGAAGTCATCGACATCGACAAGGATCCCGCAGCGGCCGAACACCTCAAGGCCACGACAAATCGCACCGCCATCCCCTTTGTCGAAGTGGACGGTGGCCCCATGATCCGCGGCTGGCACACCGACCGCCCAGGAGGCTTCGACGAAGAGCTTTTCCTCGAAGAGGTGGAACAGGCACTCGCCAAAGCCTAGCCATTGCGGACTCTGTAACAAGAGAGCCAACAAACGACCACGATGGAACGAAGGACAGGAGGAGAGAATACGGAAAAATGATGGTTCCACGCACACTGCCGCCCCCATAGCCCACATATCGCCAGGATGGCGGCTTACTGTCATTGATTTACGGTGAGCTGACGCGGACAGTGGCGCGGGACGTCCCGGACCGCAGGTGGTAGGAACTGGGACAACTCTCGGTCCCGGAGGTCCCGAACCACTGTGCACTGGCTTTTTCGGCTTACGTCAATGACATTGGACAGCCGCCTCCATCCATCAAAACCATGGTCCCCACAGTCGCGGGAGGAACGGGAGCGATGTCTCGTGCACTCAGGGGCGCACAAGGTAGATGGGCGAGCTCCAGACGAAGGCGCCATTTTCCTGTTCGACCTTGACGTAGATGGGGTTGTCGCCTGCCGCCAAGCTCCGAATCGGGAGTTTGAATGTCATTTCGGCGCTGCTCGGGGCGTCTGGCAAGGCGCGGACCTCGACCTCTTTGGCGATACCACCCAATTCCCACTTCCGTCCATCGGCATCCAGGTCGGTCAGGTCACAGGAGAACTCGCCCTGGGCGGTGTCGAGACGCAACGTCCCCTGACCCGCCTGCCGCAGCGTCAGCACGGCGCCGGTGACTCCGCCGGTCGTGACCGATTCCCAACGCAGAGCCGACCCCGTCGTGTCCAGAGTGATCTGCCGGTCGGGATTCCAGAAGTTGATCGGGTCGAAATCCTCGATTTGGTTGCCATCAACCGAGAGACTTCCATCCCATGCGACCATTCGATTGCGGCCGCGGACCTCGGCGCCAGACCACGTGACCTTGATTCGGTGGCTAGCATCAGCTCCGGCCTCCGGTCGCAGCACAGCCACCGTTTGGAGACCATTCTTGACGGAAATGCGATCGACTGCGCCAGTGCCGACGTAGCGGACGCGGAGCAACGCCTCGTCCTCGTCACAATCGACAATATCGCCCATCACAGCCTGCACAGCACCGACGGATAGATCGACGTCAAGGATGGGACGGTGCCCGGTGGTGGCGTAGAAATGCCGGGCCATGACGGCGGCATGAACACTGTCCCGGTCCAGACGATCCGCGCGCACGCAGGTCAGACCACCGTAGGAGCCGAACTTGCCCGAACCCGGATAGGCCGCACCAGGGCGGGCCTTATGATCGTCGGAGTTCGCGCAGACACCAACCCGATAGCCCAGCTTCAGGGCATCTTCCAGGAGCCATTCGAAGGTGCCCCAGCAGGAGTGGACCTCCATCGCTACCTCGATTTCCGGGTCGTGCGTCCGCACGTCGGC
>JAGLDW010001107.1 GCA_023145395.1 Lentisphaeria bacterium
GTCGGCGAATCGGGAAAACGCGATTCCCGTCCAGGAAGCAGTTCGCAACTGCTGCGGGTGATTTTGCCGCCCGGGCCATTGAAGTACACGTTCCGATCTCCACCAAGCGGGGTGTTCGCGCTCCACTCGTAGCCGGGGAATGTGACAAACCGGCCGGGCACGCAGGTCTCGTCGGCCAGCCGGTTTATCTTTTTCCAGAACATGTCGGTCACCTGAAAATCATTGCCCTGGTGTCCCAGGATGTCGAGGAGTGCGAAATCGCGCCCGAAGCGGAAGTAGTGCTCAATGGGATTGGTGCCGATGGTTTCTTCGGACTGGCCATGAAAATCGGCCCAGAACCGTCCCGGCCCCGTCGCATCCGCCACCACTTCGACCGGATTGCTCTGGGCGGACAGTCCCGTGTCCGGATCGGTCGCCGTCATGACCTTGATGTCAGCGGTCTCGAATCCGGGATGCTCGATGGGCCGTGGCTCGGCAATTGGATTTCCCCAGAGATCCTCGAGTTTGAGATGGTATCTGAACGGCTGTGCAACGGTCACTTGGGCCGGGGCTATGCAGACGGCCCGGACCGGCGCGCCGGCGACGATCTCGAACCAGGGCGAAGACGGCAGTTCTTTGAAGGAATAGGTGGCGATGGGATCGACAAATGTTCGAAACACGAAGCGTTGCTCGCAGAACGACTGGACCCGCCAGCCAGGGGAACCACCAGTTTGATCGCCAAAGACAACGCGAATCTGGTCCCCCTCGTCGAGATACCCAAACCGAATTTGGAGATAGAGCGCCTTGGACCATGGTCGAAGATTTCCCTTCGGATCGTAGCGCGGGAAGATCCGGCAGTCGCCAGTGGTGGAGACCGTGCAGTAGTTCGGCGCCGTCGGATCGTCGAACTGCGGCTCGCCAAAGTCGCACACCTGTTGAAAAGCGATTTTGACATATCCCGAATCATCAATCGGGTGTCCGGCAGTATAGGTGAACACGATGGTCCTGTTCGATCCGGCTGCGACGGCATCTGTCGGCGTAATCTCCGCACTTCCCAACTCGAAATCCGTCATGTTCCGTTCCCCTTTTTCTGTGCTGATGCGCTGGGACACAGAGCACCCTCACATGTCCTCGAGCTGATACGTGTGCAGCTTGC
The DNA here is from genome assembly GCA_023145395.1 of Lentisphaeria bacterium. Classification (GTDB taxonomy): domain Bacteria; phylum Verrucomicrobiota; class Lentisphaeria; order Oligosphaerales; family Lenti-02; genus JAGLDW01. Next base: position 1,136 of record JAGLDW010001107.1, read on the forward strand.
GATGCAGCGTGCGACGGCTGATGCCGAGCAGTTCGGCGGCCCGGGTCCGGTTCCCATCCGCCTCGCGAAGCGCCTTGACGATGAGATTGCGCTCCTGCGCGTCCATATCAAGATTGGGGGCAGGCTCATCCGCCAATGTCGGGGTAGCCGTCTTGCCGACCAAGTCGTCGCCGATGGCGTTGCGGATGTCCGTCGGCACGTCTTTGACTGTGAGTGTCGGGCCGCGCGCCATCACCACCATGCGCTCCACGCAGTTGCGCAGTTCGCGAATGTTCCCCGGCCAGCGATGGACGCAGAGCATTTTCACCGCCTCGCTCGTGAATCCTTCCACTTCTTTGCCGTTCTCGCGGGCACCGACAGACCTGAAGTGGTTGAGCAGCAAGGGAATGTCCTCGATCCGCTCGCGCAAGGGCGGGAGCACCACGTTAATCACGTTGATCCTGAAATACAGATCTTCGCGAAAGGTCCCTGCGGCCACCATGGCCTTGAGGTCGCGATTCGTGGCGGTGATCAGACGGATGTCCGTCTCGATCTGCTTGCTGCCCCCAACCCGCTCGAAAGTGCGTGTCTCGAGCACGCGTAGCAGTTTGACCTGCGTGGCTGCATCAATCTCGCCAATCTCGTCGAGGAACAGCGTTCCCCCATCCGCCTTCTCAAAACGCCCAATGTTGCGTTCGTGGGCGCTGGTGAATGCGCCCTTCTCGTGACCGAACAGCTCGCTCTCAAGAAGATTCTCGTTCAGCGCCGCGCAATGCACCACCACAAAGGGCTTGTTGCGACGAGCGCTAAGCTGATGGATCGCCTTGGCGAACAACTCCTTTCCCGTGCCGCTCTCACCGGTCAGAAGAACAGTGGAGCGCGCCTCGGCCACCTGGCGCACGGTGTCGAACACATCCTGCATCGCCTTCGAGTTGCCGATGATCCCGTCGAAACCGTGGCGTCGGTCCAGCTCGAGGCGCAAGCGCTCATTCTCCCGCCGCAGACGCCGAGACTCGATTCCCCGATCGATCACCATCTCGAGATTGTCGAGATTGATGGGTTTGGTGAGATAGTCGTAGGCACCGACCTTCATGGCGTCGATGGCCGTCTGCACGCTGCCAAAAGCGGTGAGCATGATCACGATGGGCCCATTCGCTCCAGCCGCCACTTCGCGCGTGAAGGCCATGCCATCCATCTTTGGCATGCGCAAGTCCGTGACAATCACGTCCACGGTGGTTTCCCCGAGGATTTCCAGTCCCCGTACAGCGTCCTCGGCAAGGAGAACATCATACTTTGGGCGGAGTGCCTTCTCCAGCCCCTCCCGCGTGCGTCGCTCGTCGTCAATGACGAGAACTCGCGGTTTGCTTCCTGCGCTCATATGTCCATCTCCGCGTTCACATCGATGACCGCTTGGTTCGTGGTCTCAAGTTGTTTGATGCGCCGGCTTCTAAGGGGCAGGCTGATGGTGAAAGCGGCGCCCTCTCCCTCTGCGCTCTCAATTCTCAGTTCGCCCCCGTGACTGCGGACGATGCGATCGACGATCATCAGCCCAAGCCCGGTTCCCTCCTCCTTGGTCGTGTAGTAGGCGTTCATGATACGACTCATGTTCTCGACACTGATCCCCTCCCCGCTATCGCGAAAACAGAGATCGACAAAACGCCCGCGCTCGGCACAGTGGATATCAAGCCGCCCGCCATCAGGCATGGCCTGCACAGCGTTCTTGAGGATGTTGTAGAAGGCCTGTTTGAGCTGGTCCGCATCGCCCATGATCTGCGGCAAAGCATCGGGCAGAGAGGCCTCCACCTGAATACTGCGATCCTCAATCTCCTGACGCGTGAACTCCAGCACCTCTGTCAAAATCTGGCGCAGATTCACGGGTTTGAGGTCTAGGGGCACCGGCCGAATCGCCTGCAGAAAGTTTGTGACAATACCCCCCAGTCGCTCTACCTCTCCGGTGGCCACTCCCAGCAACTCCTCCGCCTCGTCCGCCAGTTCGCGGTCCTCGGACTCGCCCAGACGCCGCTGCAATAGTTGCAGATGAATGTTCAGACTGTTCAGCGGGTTTCCAAGCTCGTGAGCCACGCCTGCCGCAAGCATGGTGATCGCCCGCACCTTCTGCGATTCGATGGTCTCCTCTCTGTCACGATGCGCCTCGGTCACGTCCCGCAGAATCACGGCCGCCAACGGCGCCTCTTCGTCAAGATCGCGGTCCTGCACTGGCACTAGATAGATGCTGAGAAAACGATGCTCGGGATAGAAGACTTCAATCTCCTGACGCGATACGCGATGCCCACTCTCGGGATCCGCCTCAAGTAGCGACAGCCAGTCCAATTCGCGCAGATACTTGTCCACGCGCTGCCCCGCCGAATCAGCGGGAATCCCCAACATGTCGCAGGCCGATGCGTTGATAAAGCGTATTCGAGGCACGCCGTCAATGACGATCAGTCCCTCGTGGACCGTATCGAAGAGCGTCTCCAGAAATTCCTTTTCCCGTACCAGCCGTAGCACATACCTCTGGAGGTTGGCCGGATCCAGGCGGTCCAGTCGCTCAATCATCCGGTCGAGAAAGCTATTTTCCTTGCCATGCATTGCGAGGTCGCCTGCCTTGTTGCCTTGGGCGAGTGGATAGGGCACTGCGAATATAGTCTTGAAAAGGGGCCCACACAACCTATTGAAAAGGAACTCACAGGCAGGAATAGAGGAAGAAAGTGTGACAGGATGACACGCTGCGAAGAACCATCCTCCGTAGGCTTGGTCTCCAAATCGGGCTGTGCCGACCCTGAACGCCTATTCCCAGAGACTGCACACGAGCACCTGGACAGCATCGGCGATCTGGCGTCCTCCATCAGCGATCAGCTGGCGGGAGAGAATGGGCTTGGCGCCATAGGCGCCACGTTGCGCCTGGTCGGTGGTGGGAATGTAGCCAACACATCCGTTCGCCAGTTCGGCCACGAACGTGAAGCGTCCAGGACTCCAATGCTTGATCTCGAGACCCCACCGGACGAACACTTCTCCGGGCAAACCCACGAACACCACGTCCCCAAAACGCATGGCATGCACCGGCACGCGAGCGATTTCCCCGTCGTGCCGCCAGCGCTCGCTCGCGCCCAGGATCACCTTCTCCCAGCCCACCCGCTCTGCCTCGGACTTGGTCCGGATCACCTCCAGTTCCGCGAGAAATGCCTCGTCGCGGGTGAAGAATGGAATCTCGAGCACCTCTAGGGAGCCACGGCATTCGGCAGCCTCAAGCACCTCTCCAGTTTCAGCGGCGGCGATGGCGGCCGAGGCGATCACGCGCCCCATCTGAAGGGACTTGGCCGGACCTCCCTGCGGCAGCCGCGTGGGCGTCCACTCGCGGTGGTTGATGTCGCCACACGCGCCATTGAGAAACACCGTGACCACGTCCTCCCCGTAGACATCCGAGATGGTGTCGCCCACGTATCCGGGCCAGTCGGGGGAGAAGAAATCCGCGCTGCCACCGCCGATGACATCGGGGTGCATGGCGTAGTTGACCACCATGGCACGCATGCTGCCAGTGGCATCCCGCACAGCGAGGCTGAGGACCTCTGGATCAATGGGGCCAGCCGGACCGAGGACGTCGGTTTTGCTGAACACTTCCTGCCCGTCCGAGCGGCGGCCGAGTCGGTTGCTGCCCACGGAGGATTCCTCGCGCCGACCAGCCACCAGAAAGCAGTCGAACAGATCGGCGGTTGCTTCTGCGACTGTGTCGGCGATATGGCCAGGCAACTGCGCCAGGTAGTCGGTGTCGCAAGGCAGCAGCGCGATCTGATGCATGACGGGGCCGGTGTGGGTGTGGGTGGCATGGATAAGCACGAACTCGGGCGCGATGCCGGCGCGTTCGTGGACCAGCTTCTTGATCTCGTCGGCCATCTCGTTGCTGAAGCAGATCACATCGCAGGAAATCAGCGCAAGGCGGTTCTCCCCACTGCCTAGAACCAGCACATGGCAGTGCAGATCGCTCTTCACCGAAGTCGCGATTCGCTCGTGGAAGTAGCCGGCCAAGCCAGTGCCAAGCGGCGGCGTGATCACCGTCTTCGCCACTCCCGCTTGTGTTGTTGGCAGACCCTTGATGTCGTACGGACACGCGGTGCTCATGTTCTCAAACTCCCCATTTTGCGCCGAAAACTCAGCGCACTAGACAGATGTGCTCTCAAGGTCACCATTGCGGGCAAAGCTATACCAGTCCTCCCCAGCAATGATGACATGGTCAAGAATGCGTATTTCGAGCGGGCCGAGCACTTGCGCCAATTTCTCCGTCAGGCGATAGTCATGCCGCGACGGCTTTGCATTTCCAGTGGGATGGTTGTGTGCCAGGACCACAGACGCCGCTCGGTGCCGCAATGCCGCTTCAACCACATGTCGCGGATGCACGTGGGCATCCTTGACCGTGCCTTCGCTGATCAGGGCAGCATACTGCATCCGGCAGTGAGTATCGAGACACAGCACGTAGAACACCTCTTCACATCTGCCGGCCATCAATGGCAGGATGTAGTCGGCGACCGCCTCGGTCGTGGTCAGTTGAGGGCGGTCCCGTGTCACTCGATCGGAGAAGTAGCGTCGCGTCACCTGAGGGATCATGGAAATGAAGGCGGAAGCTCTTTGCCCAATGCCCTCTACCATGGCCAGATCTCTCGGGTCGGCTTCGAAGACTGCGGCAAGTGAACCGAACCGCTGGATCAATCGATGGGCGATCGTGTTTGTGTCTCCCCGCGGAATCACATGGAAGAGCAGCAACTCGATGACCTGATGGTCTTCGAATCCATCAAGCCCATCCTCCAAGAATCGAGCCCGAAGTCGCTCCCGATGCCCGAGATGAATGCTTGTCTTGTCGGATGCAGGTGGCATGGGATTGTTTGGATCTCGCTTCACGTTTTCCAGAGACTCTCATCAGACGGCGCGCGCCAATCGACCAGTGCTTGAAAACGGCGCATGTCTCCTTGTTTGCGGTATGCAAGGAATACATGCTGAAGCACTTTCAGGTAGCGCCACGTCTGACCGCTTTCGCGGGAGACCTCGGCACACCAGCGGATCATGTGTGCCGCCTTGGCATCGGTTTCCTCGAACTCGCGCCCCTTGGTCTCCAGGATCCAGAAGACAGAGCCGTCGTCTGTATGTTGCACGGCGACAAAGTCGGGGTAGTAAAGCCGGATCGAACCGGCCTTCGAGAGGTACTGCACGTGGAAGCTTGTGAACCACTCGGCCAAGGCGGCAAAGCGCTCAATATCATCGCAGGAATCCAGGTATTCCGCAAAGCTTGTCTCCAATTGATTGTAGCATGCGACTCTATTGAAGATCGTCTTCTGGCACACCACGCTCATGCGTCGCCAGAGGAATGGCTCTGTTTCAGACAACCTGTGCTTCGCCCCCTGTAGTTTGACAGGTCGGGGGGTTGCCGTCAGTTCCCCGATTTTCCGTCCCAGCAACACCGCGATGGCTTCCAGCAGATCCGTGTGATTCAGAGCACGTCGCAGGCCCACATCGTCAAGTGGCACGGTTCCGCCAAAACAACGTCGGTGCACAAACTCTCGCACTTTTGGATACAGGACGGCGAAGTGTCCGGGTAGCTTGGCTGCACGCACAACGCGCTGGGTGAGGGAGGAGAGCAAGTTTTCGATGGGAGGCACGTTGTCGGCATTGAATTCAATCTCATCCGATCCGACTTTCACGTCCACAATCCCATGAATGAGGTCAATTCGGTTGATCACAGTTGCATCGAGTGCCGATTCGTCGGCCAACGGAGGCAGGGCAAGGGGATCAAGATCCTCAACGCGCCGGTACTCCCGTTGGTACAGGGCAGTTGTTCGGGGAATCTCGATGTCCAGGTGTATTTTGTCCTCCAAGGGAAAGATCTGCTCTCCCGGACGCGGCGGCACAGTCGTGGTCTTGATGCCAACACCTTCCTTCTCCAATTCCCGAATGAACTGCTCAAAGGCGTTTGTGCCGATCAGCTCGACAACTTGGTTGCAGTCGCGGGGAATCTTGCGCATCAGACGCAGCCCGCGTCCCACCGCCTGCTCAGGAAGGATGTTGGCCTTGGACGTGAATGGGCGCAAACCGAGAATCACAGTCACATTGCGCACGTCCCAGCCTTCGCGCAGCATCATCACGGAAACGATGGCACGCACCCGGGAGGTGCCCTGGTCCACGTTCTTGGCTTCTGTACGTGCCAAGTCAAGATCCTTTTTGGTGATCTCCCCATTCCTCTTGGTGTGGATCAGCAGGACGCGTCCATCCGCTTTGAACTCCGGCTCGCGTCGCAGCCGTTCGGCGATGGAGTCGGCGTCCTTGGTGTTCTCCGCCATCACGAAGAGGATGGGCTTTTCACCCACCCTCCTGTAGGCATCGACGTGCTGGCGCCAACGTCCAATGGCGATGGCGATCCACTCATTGTAGGTGTCCCCGGCCTCTTCGTGGGCGTACTTGTCGGGATCCTTCTTGTCAGTCTGATGGATGATTAGCGGTGTCTTGACGATGCGGTCCTCGGTGGCCTGAGCCAGCGGATAGTCGACCACTATCCATGGGAAATACGTTCCGTTCTGGTTCTTCGGAGTGGCGGAGAGATCCAGCCAGGCAGTCAACCCGTCCGCCCCCTTCTCCCGGAGATTTTTGTGAAGTGCCATCAACGTCTTCGACCAAGCCAGTTCATCGTCGTGAACGTGGTGTGCCTCGTCGTTGAGCACCATCAGGTTGGGAACACTCTTGATGCGGTCAAGCATGGGATCCGCACTGGCCAGGTTGCCGCTCGGGGCATTGCCCAGAATCGCGGCGATAGGATTGATCGGCTCGGGCGGTGGCCCACTGCCCTCGTAGATCCGCTGAATGTTCGTGAGGAAGAGATTGCCACTTGGCGATGGGGTTCGCGCATCACCGCGCAAAATGCTCTGCAAAGTGAACTCGTGCCGCCACTCGGGCGGAACGATTGGCAACTCGTGGAAGACGCGGCACGAGTCGAAGTCGTCCTTCAAACGCTCGTAGACGATCACGTTCGGCGCCACCACCAGAAAGTTGCTGGCCAGCTTGCTGCCCGCTTCGCGACGGCGATGGAGGTAGCTCCAGGCGATCAACAGCGCCATGACCACCGTCTTGCCGCTGCCAGTGGCCATCTTGATCGCGTAGCGTGGCAGATTGGGCGGCGGCAACTCCTGCTCGGCATCCTTGCTGATTTCCGGGATGTAGCGCCGGAAGAAGCGAGTGCCCTGGGTCGTGGTCAGGATCTGAAGGCCGAGCAGATCCTGCGACTGGAAGAACGCTTTCAGCAGGTCGGCGGCGTCCAGAAGACTGCGAATCTCATGCAAGTAGACCACAGTCTCGACGGCCTCACGCTGGCAGTAGTAGAATCGGAAGATTTCGCCGCCGAGGAGAATGTGGTCCTCGTCGAACCAGTAGCGGAGCAGACGAAGTGTCGTATCGCTCACGCCGGGGTAGTCGTCTTTCCGCCACTGATCGACCGCTTGGCGAATGCCGGGCGTCAGCACCAGCTTGCTGGCACGGCGTCCGTCCTTCGCCTCCCACGTGTCAGCACCCGATTTCACCAGATGCTGTGTTGGAGGAGAATACGGATCACGGCCTGGAACCTCCGGCAGGTCCAGATCGAGTACGCTCTCCGGTTGCTTGTTCAAGGTCACAGCTCCATGTGCCAGTCTGTCATGAGTTCTGTCGCAAGTTTGTCACAAATCTTGGCAAGTTCGACGGCTTGTCTGTATCGTGGCGCGATTCTCGTCGCAATATGTCGCGATACTATGTCGCAAACACTGTCGCAAACATGTCGCAAACATCTATAACCCCTTTTGGATCAACTGGTACACACGTTGATGGGTCGCGCCCTTTGCGGTTGCCAGTCCAGCATCGGCCAGTATCTTCAGATCTCGTTGCAGGGTCCTGCGATTGGTTTTTTGGAACAGCTTCTCAAAATCCTGAATGGTGAATTCTTCCCCAGTTAGGAAACTTCCGAGCATCATGCCCTGCCGTCCGTTCAGGCCATGTTTTCGAACCAGCACATCCCGGCGAATGATGCGTTCCCCACGTTGCTTGACCTCGGTCATCTGGGTCTCAAGCCCGCCGACGAAATAGTCTAGCCAGCCAGTCATGTCCATGTGGTTCGCGCGCACATCCTGGATGGCCTGGTAGAAGGCGGGTCGGTCCCGGTCGTAGTACTCGCTGATCGTGAACAGGCGTTTGA
>JAGLDW010001108.1 GCA_023145395.1 Lentisphaeria bacterium
AAACGTGGAATCAGAGCGTCGATTTTGCCGCACGAGTGCACCCAGACATGCTTTCCGAATGCGTGTATCAGGTCGTACTCGCGCTGCTCGCCGGGGCGGATGAGATCATCCCAGACCTCCGGACTCATGAGCAGGCCCCGCTGGCTCCCCCAATCGCTGCCGAGCAGAATTCCATCGATCTCAGGACAATGCACAATGCTCTCGAGCATCGTCATATTGCGATCAATGATGCACTGGCAGAGCCTCTTGGCGAAGGCTGCGTCACCGCCGATATCCATCAGAAAATTGGCAATGCCCCGGGCGGCATTGGCCTTCTCGAAATGGCTGCCGTAGACCATCACCAGGATGTAGCGATCCGTCTCGTCCCGCAACGCTTTCAGCTCGTCGTAGAAGGTCGTGTAGTTGCCTAGGCCCACCATGGTCGGCGGTGATGTCGGCGGGTAGGGATTCCGCCAGTCGGCACCCAGGCCAGACCAGTTCCACCAGGGGATGCGAATCATCTCGACGTCGTTGTCAAGCCAATCATTGAGATCAAGCCGCCCCAGTGTTTTCGGGCGTGGAGCGTCCCAGCCCAAGCGGTGGCGCAGTCGCTCCTGCATCTCGCCATCCGGGCGAATGTTGTAGGGCACTCGCGGAGTGGGGCGGTGCTCAATGGCATCACGGACAAGCTCGCGTCGGGTCATGGCGGGGATACCTCTCGGGATGTCGTCGTGGCCGGTTCTTCGGCAGCGAAAACGCGGCCTTTGGCCAGGCATTGCAGAGTGTTCGGGCCGATGTGCAGACGTGTTTCCGCTCCCATGTCGGACTTGATGACGACGGAGCGCATGTCACCAGCGCTATCGGTCTCGGCGACAAGCTTGAGCGGACAGAGAGCACCCTTGAAAGGCACTAGGGCGAACGCCATTTGCCCCCGGCCACGGAAGCGAATCGAGTAGAGCAGAGCCGGCGCAGGACGCAGCTTGTTGAAGCCCCGCGGTATGAAACCGCGCACCTCGGGTTCCGTCTCCCCCTTGGCAATGCGGGCGGTCAGGCCATCTCGGACCAGAGGAAGCACTGCGACACGCCCGCCGTCCTCATCGGCGGATGTGCCCACCAGCGTCTCCGAAAGGGCGCCATCCTCGGCGTTCAGCAGAAACTGGGATTCCGCAACATGGTCGGCATCGTCCGATGCCAGAAAATCGTCCACCACCACCCAGTAGTCAGGCTTGACGAAGAGCACCCGGCGGCGATGCTGCACGGTGCGATCAGACGGATTGCCATAGCCTGCGGTATGCGTGTCACGGGCATAGCAGAATGCTTCGTCGTCAAAGAAGCCATGCGTGTCGGGTTCGGTGGCGAGGAACTCGCTGCGGGTGCGTCGGCAGTTCTGGTCCTTGCCGTCGATCCTCACGGTATTGTGGGCGCGCGTGCTGAGCACATACCGGCGCCATGGGCTGGTGTCGTAGGCGTACACGCCTGCCTCGGCAATCAGCTCCCTGCCGAATGCGAAGAGGGTGATGCCAAGCTTGTCCTCGTGCTGATGCCCAGTGCCAAAGGGACCTGCATCGAACAGCAAATATCGGCTCGTCGGACTCCAGTCGCTGCGCATGGCCACCCAGCCGGCATAGGGCATGGCTGTGCAGGTATAGGACGGAGGGGCACCATCGCGCCTGCCCGTTGCGACCCAGCGAAAATCCTCGCGCTCGGGAAACAGTTCCGAGCCCTGCCGCAGATAGCCTGTGATGGACCCGCGGCCACTGTCGTTGAGCGCTGGCATGCGAAAATCGGGAGCAGCCACGCGAAGATAGCAGTCGAACATGCGTTCCAACTTGGTCACATACTGCTCCGGCAAGGCTATGTCATTGACCCGTGCCAAGCGCATCACGTCAAGAAAGTTTTTCAGAGAAACGCCGTGGTAGCCGGGCGCCAGCTCATGCTGCGCCCCGTCGGGATAGACCTGATTGTCCAATTCGGCGGTGATGCGCTGCAGAGCGGTCTCGCGCCAGGTTGGCGCATCCCGGAACTCCGGCAGCATCACACCCAGGTGAAACAGACCATTGCACTCCATAGCGCCCCAGTTGCTGCCTTTCCGGAAATTGATCTCCTTCATCAGATAGTTGCCGTGGTCGAGACAGCTTCTGAGAAAGGTCACGATCGTCTGGTCACTCACTGCCGGACTATTTCGGAACACCTCGAAGCTGGGGAACCATGTCTGTCCCAGGCGAATTCCCGCGTCCAGCGACAGGGAGGTTCTACCGCTCAAATTGAAGGGGCCCTGGATCCAGTTTGGCGCGATCATCACCGGCATGGAAGCAACCCAATGGCGCACTTGGCTAGCCCATTCGCGAGCGTACTTGTCGTCTCGTGTGCGCAGGTGGGCGGCGGCAAGAAAGCGCCATTCGACATGTCGGTTGAGTTGGACGGGCCACTGGTTGTAGTTGAAGGGGTCCAGGTTCCAGATGATCGGCCCCTTGAACGTGTAGGGCAGGCAGCCAGCGATGCGATAGGTGTGCTGCAACGTTTCATCGGCCCGCAGCAGCCAGCTGTCGGAAGCCGCAGCCAGCGGATCGGCCACCACCGGGGTCTTGCGCTTGCGAAAATGGCGGGCCAACGCCGCAACTGCTGCCGCGCGATCGTGGCCGTCGATGGCCGCACGAACTTGAGATAGCTCCGCACGGTCGAGATCCAACGCCCTCCAAAAGCGCCGCTCCAGGTCTTTTTCGGTAAGCATGGTCACCTCCAGCTTGCGAAATGCCCCCCACTCCGGGGTGAAATGATAGGCGCCCCAGGCCACACCAACGACCAGTTCCGTCTCATCGCGCATCGTACCCGTGAGACGGGGAAAAGTTAGGAGTCCGGAATCAGCCCATTCGATCTGGTCTGCTCCCTGTCCCTTCACCCTCACGGTCAGCACATCCGGATGCAGTCGCGAGAGGTTGATTGTCTGTGCCGCAGCAGGTTCCCTGGCCAGAAGGTCCCAGGCCTTCCGGGACATGATGAAGGCGTCGAACATGCCGCTTCGGGCTCGGGGAGTGTCCAGTTCGCAAAAAGTCTTGTAGTCGAAACGGATTCCCATCTGCACCGGTGCGGGTCGCGGCAGACGCACGGGCCGTCCGATCAAGAGCCAGCCCCGGCAGCGTCCGCCGGGTTGATCCTTCCAAGAGGCACCTCTTTCGTCCGCCGACACCGTCACGATCCACTCGGG
>JAGLDW010001109.1 GCA_023145395.1 Lentisphaeria bacterium
ACAACCACGAGTAGCAGGAACACCGAAATTCTGCGAGTGATCATTGGCAACGATCCAGTTGAGATTCCGCGTTGTTGACACCACCGTGTCTGGGAAACATGCCACATGCAGAGCCAAGGTGCCAGACACACGCCAGCGGATCTGTCCGAGTGTGGTTCGGCGCGGCCCGCGGCGAGATATCTTCGCATCATGGAATTCTTACGGGACGAGCCGTCCCGAACCACTAGACACATCTTGAATCTCGTTTGAGGGACAGGGAACCGACATTGTCTCATTCGGATTGGACGGCGGAGGCAAAACACCTACGGAACTGACATGCGCCCATGCGCCCTTCGGCATCAACCGGAGATTGACAGTGCGACTGAGAGAGCTACGGTGCCAACTGCGCCTTTGTGGATGGACATGTGCAGTGGTTCCGCACCCAGCGCATCCTCTCCAAGGGGAGCGATTCACTCTGGGCTCACGTGAACCCATAACCAAGTGATAGGGAGCGATAGATGCTAATCCTAACCACGCCGATCATCGAGGGATACCAAATCACTGAATACGTCGGTCTGGTGACGGCGAAAAATGTCCGTGCGGTCAATGTCATTCGTGATTTTCTGACTTCCTTCCGTGATATTTTTGGCGGTCGGTCCGGTTCGTATCAAGAAGTGATGGATGAGATACAGCGAGAAGTCATCGCGGAGATAGGCAGGGAAGCCTCTGATATGGGAGCCAATGCAATCATTGGTTTCAGCCTGGATTTCGACAATGTCGGTTCGAAGGGAAAATCACTCATCATGGCGTTCGCCAAAGGAACTGCCGTTGTGATTGAGGGCCTTCCCGCAAGCGTTGCCGCGGCACCGCCTGCACTCCCTCCCCCCGGGGCGTAGATCGGAAGATCTGTCCCAGACAGAGACACATCACATGCCCAGCTCCGCGCGCCCCAACATTCTGCTTGTGCAGGCGGATCAACTGCGCTATGACGCCCTTGGTGTCACCGGCAACACGCTAGTGCGGACCCCCAGCATCGACCGCTTGGCGGCCGACGGCATTTGTTTTCGGAACGCCTTCTGCGCCGTGCCCGTCTGCGTCCCTGTCCGGAACAGCATGCTCTACGGATGCTGGCCCAGCCGACATCTCTGCATCGGCAACAGTGGCACGGAGGCGCCACGCCCGCCAAGGCCGGATCTGCCCACCTACGATCAAGTCCTCCGCGACGCGGGATACCGCCTCCTGCGCCTGGGAAAGATCCAGGAGGGACAGGGGCCAAACGACCCTGGCGCCTTCCACGCCTGCATCCCGAACAGCGAGTACACACACTGGCGCGCAGACCAGAATCTGCCACCATCTCCTCGCACAAACGGCTGGTTCGGAGAACCGGATCCCGCAATCACACCTGAGCAGTCGCGCCTTGGCTGGGGTGCGGGACGCATCATCGACATGCTGGAAACAGTCGCCTTGGACGATGAACCGTTTTTCATCCGCTGGGACACCAGCGAACCACATCTGCCCAACATCGTGCCCGAACCCCACGCCTCCATGATCCAGCCCGCCGACGTGCCTCCCTGGCCCGGATTTGGCGATGATCTGGCCGACAAACCCTATATCCAGAGACAGCAACTGCGCACCTGGGGGCTCGAAGGATGGTCCTGGCAGCAATGGGCGCCCACGGTCGCACGCTACCTCGGAGAGATCAG
>JAGLDW010000111.1 GCA_023145395.1 Lentisphaeria bacterium
CTGGAGATGCGCACGCGCTACCTACATTCGGATGTGGACGCCATCGAGCGTGTGGAAATCCTGCGCGGACTCCGCGCGGGCGACTTCGACTGCCTGATCGGCATCAATCTGCTTCGCGAGGGTTTGGATCTGCCCGAGGTGTCGCTGGTGGCTGTGCTCGATGCGGACAAGGAGGGATTTCTGCGCAGCGAGACCTCTCTGCTGCAAACTGCCGGGCGGGCCTCGCGAAATGTGGGCGGCAAGGTGATTCTCTACGCCGACGTGATCACCGGCAGCATGAAACGCATGATGGATGCCACCGAGGCAAGACGCAAGAAGCAGCGGCGATACAATGAGGAGCATGGCATCACGCCCCGCACGGTCAAGCGCGCCATCCAGAGCAGTCTCAATGTCATGGGGGATGCGGCCGAGGTCGAGGAAAGCGTGATGAAGGAGGAGACGAGCGACTACAACGTGGGCGAGACCATTCGCCGGATGGAGGGGGAGATGATCGAGGCCGCGGAGGCGCTGGAGTTCGAGCGCGCCGCCATGATTCGCGACCAGATCGTCGAACTCCGAGAGCGAGAGGAAGAAGCCGAGTAGCCGTTCAGTCACGGATTGCGCGCTACGCTGTGGGGGCTCTTCCCCCACACCCCCGCTGGCGCGACAGACACCACACCATGCCACACCACACCGCACCATGGCATGCCCTGCCAGTGGCTCGGGACCTCCGGGACCGAGGGTGATTTCCGCGTGCGCTCGCTCGCGGTTCGGGGACGTCTCCGCACCACTTTCTGGCAGTTGCCCTTCGGTTCGCCGCCTGGAGGCCGCCTCCCACATTCTGAACACGCTTTGCGGAGTTCGCTATTCGTGTCCATTTGTGTCCATTCGTGATTAAACTGTCTTTGCCTTGCGGAGTTCGCAGGACACGGCTCAGCGGGAGCTTCGCCCTCCCGGAAACAACGGTTTTCGCCTTTCGGGATTCCGTGCCCCGCGCCAGCGGTAGCCACCGTTTCCGCGCCCTCTAGCCGAGCAATTCGGCGATGCGGTCGCCCACCTCGGAAGTGGTGGCTGTGCCGCCTAGGTCGGGGGTCATGGAACCATCGTCTCCCAGGCTTGCCAGCATTGCCTTTTCCATTGCATTCGCTGCGTCCGTCTCACCCAGAAAATCCATCATCATGGCGGCGCTGCGGATGGCGGCGATGGGATTGGCGATGCCCTGTCCCGCGATGTCGGGAGCAGAACCATGGACGGGCTCGAAAAGACTGGGGAACGTGTGTTCGGGGTTGATGTTGGCGCTGGGCGCCAGCCCGAGACTGCCCACCAGCGCGCCGGCCAGGTCGCTGAGAATGTCTCCGAACAGATTGCTGGCCACCACTACGTCGAAACGCTCCGGGCAGCGCACGAAATGCATGCTCAGCGCATCCACGTGAAACTTTGCGCTCTCCACGTCCGGGTACTCCGGCGCGATCTCGGCGAGCACATTGTCCCACATGACCATGGCATAGTTGAGAGCATTGGATTTCGTGGCCATGGCGAGTTTCCCGCGGCGCGTGCGTGCCAGCTCGAAACCATAGCGGAGGATACGCTCCACGCCCTTGCGGGTGTGAATGGAGGTCTGGATGCTGACTTCGTCGGGCATGTTCTGCTTGAAGTTCCCACCCATCATGGTGTATTCGCCTTCGGAGTTCTCGCGCACGACAACCATGTCGATGTCGCCCGGTTTCTTGTCTGCGAGAGGCGTGCGCGCGCCGGGCAGCAGCGTGGCGGGACGCAGGCAGACGTATTGCTCGAACTCCTGGCGCATGCGGATCAGAGGAATCAGGGTCACATGGTCGGGCATCAGCTCGGGCATGCCCACCGCGCCCAGGAAGATCGCGTCGAAGTCCTTCAAGGTCTCGAGAAAATCGGGGGGAGCCACCTGACCCCCGTTTTCCGCGGCATAGGCGCAGCCCCAGGGAAACTCGACGGCGGACACCGTGAAGCCGAATCGCTTCTCCGCGGCCCGCAACACCTTGCGTGCTTCAACGGTAACATCCACGCCAATTCCGTCGCCGGGGTAAAACGCGATTCGATAGTCTGACATCTGAAGGTCTTCCTTGGGGATGAGGTCGTGAGGCATAGAGATGGACGGGCGGTACTATGCCACACCTGCGTCACTGCGCGAACCCGCCTCCCCTGTGCTGTTCTGCTGAAAAATCTTGCAGAGAAATGATTTCCGGACAGTGGTTCTTCGGGAATCACGGTTCAAAGTAAGGTCCGATGCGCATTGTGCGTTTCCTTGTGACGAGAGCTCTGTGTCGATTTCTCCAGGGAGTTTCCGCCCATGTATCCGCTGAATCCGAAAGCTGTCTATGTCCATGACACGGTCGCGGAAAACGATCGGTACATGGCGCGTGTCCAACGCGTTCTCGATGGACTGCAGAAGCCCGTCGAGCCGACGTTCTACACCGATGCCGATCTGCCCGCCATGGTGGCGGGGGGTCTGCTGGCGGAGCGTCGTCCGATGGGCACCCGCGCAGACCTTTGCGACCCATCCCTGCTCTTCAACACATTCCGTTTCGACGGCAAGGAGGCAGAGCGTGTGGCTTGCCTGCAGAAACAGGGCATCCAGTCAAACTGGAACCACAGTGGCCTCTTGGGGCACTATCCCTTTCACTGGGCCAACTACAACCAGGAAGGGGATCCCAACCGGCTCCACAAGGTGTGCCGCGCGTGCTGGCGAATCCACCAGCAGAATGGATGCGTGCACCAGTGCCATTACTGCGGGCTTGGGGGACTTCTTATCTCGAGTGTCAACGTGGAGGAGTACTGCCATTGGCTGGGCAAGCTCATCGACAAGCATCCATGGCAGTTGACCTACTTGCTCGACGACGACGGCGACCCACCGGCCCTCGAACCGGAGCTGGGATGCCTGGGGGAGTTGATCGAGTACTTCGGGACGTTGGAGAACAGGTATCTCATCATCCATACCAAGACGTGGAACACCGAGTGGATGCGAGATCTGAAGCATAATGGCAACACCATCATCGTCTGGAGCATCTCAGGGCCAAAGCAGAGTCGCCTCCTCGAACCAGTGGCTGGCACCACGGAGCAACGCGTCGAAGCCGCCCGAATCGCCGAAGAGGCGGGCTATCAGATTCGCTACAAGTTCAAGCCGATCATCCCGGTCAAGGGTTGGGAGGAAGATGCTGCCTACACTGCCAAGCTGATCTTCGAAAAGACGCATCCCGATGTCATCAGCCTGTGCTGCTTCATGTGGATGGAATACGCGGACATGATGCGCCGATTGCCAGCCGAGTTGCTGGATGAAGACTGTGTCGCGGCTGCCGAGGCCGCCGTCGAAGAACTAGGCACCCTGATCACGCGTCCCTTTCCCCCGCACACTCGCCGGAACATCTACGAAACCCACATCCGCGAGATCCGACGCTGGAACCAGGATGTCCCCGTCTCGATCTCGACCGAAAGCTTCGAGATGTGGAACGATCTCGCGGACCTGACCGGCTTCACGGCACTCAACTACCCCTGCGGCTGCGGCCCCTTCAGTCCCCCTGGCGCCCCGATTTTGAAATGCCATCCAGTCAAGACCGCGCAACGATTTGACGACGAGACCTGCCGCGGAACAAGCCCTCGGTGAAAGGATAGAGACGGTCGCAATCACTGGTTGAGGGGGATGGAGGTGAGACCGGGAATGTAGCGGCAGGCCTCGGTCAGGGCGGCGGTGTGGTGTCCGTAGTTCATCGCCATGTGATGGATGAAGGGCCCCTCCATAAGCGTGCGCTCCCAGTGCGGCCAGTCGTCCACTTCGACCCAGACGTAGTTGTTCTGCGTGTGTGGGCCATCGCAAGTGTGCGCGTCGCCATAGGCGAGCACGTATTCGCCGCGATCTCCGTCGAAGCGGGCGAGGGTGACGGCGCCCTGTTTGAGGCGGAAGTGGGTCATGCCCGAAAGGGGACTGGGGAGGATCCAGTGTCGCCCGACGCGGACCGTGTCGTCAGGATCGGCCATGCTCAGGGGCGCGCCGGCGTGCCAGACGCAGCCTGCGTTGTCGTTGTCAGGATGGCGGATCACGAACTCCGAGAGAAAGGCTGGTTCGGCTCCCAGGCTGGCGCGTTGCACGAGGATATTGCTGATCGCCCCGTGAATGTCGGATTCGTAGGCGATTGTGACCGTGTCGCCAACCAGGGACTCCGCGAAGCAGCAGTACGCGCCCATGGCATCCACGAGGCTGGTGAATTCCTGCACCGCCAGCGCTTCGAGCCCATTGTCATTGACGAGCGCGAGCATCTGGTCGCGCATGGCCAGGACGTTGACCATGGGGGTGAGGTCCGGGAAGTCCTCGAGCGTGGTCGTTTTGCGGAGTTCGCGCAGTTCTTTCTCGTAGCCGGCGCGCCCCCGGTAGGCGCGGTCGTGGCTGGCGGCGACAAAGTCGAGCATGTCGAGGGGGAGAACTTCCACGCGGAAGCGGTCTAGGAGTTCCCCTTCGTTGATGATGGTGGTCCAGAAGAAGTCGATGCGCTGGCCGATATGCCCGATGCGGACGCCCTTGCGCAGGGCGCTGGCGACATTGACCGCGCGCAGGAAAGTGTCCACACCTTTGCGGAGGGGTGGCTCGTCGATACGGCAGTTTTCGATGTAGGTGAAGGGGATGCGCATCTTGTGCAGGACGTTGCTAGAGGCGAACAGCCCGCAGAGCGAGTCGCGCAGGCGGCTTCCGTCGGGCAGGGGTGCCTCGTCCCGCGGTCCCCAGAGCAACACGGGCACGTCGAGTTTGCGCGCGATCATGCCCACGGCGCCTTCCGTGCCGAAGTTGCAGTGCGGCATGAACAGTGCGTCGATGCCCGCCGCGTGGAAGTGTTCGACCGCGGCGTCCACGTGTGCCTGCTCTTTGACGAGGCCGTCCTCGAGCACGCCCTCAAGATCGGTGAAGCGCACATCCCACTCGCGCAGCAGCTCCTGCAGGCGGCTTTTGAAACGGATCGCGTCCTCGTTGCTGAACACGAACTTTCCGATGGGGCACAGCCCCAACAAGGGTTTCTTGCTTTGCATGACTCGTCTACTCCAGGATGCCGGGTGTCGGTTTCCACTTGCCGCCAGAAACGAGCGGCAAGGCAAATCAACATACTTCGCGCCTCGCGCAGAGCAAAGTGCCAACTGGTCTCTCATTTGAGAAGGTGCGCGCTCCATGTACATTCCCAAGAGTTCTGACACAGCATGAAATTATGGAGATGATGGATGCCCAAAGCGAGCGAGAAAAACTTGATCTGGATCGATTTGGAGATGACCGGGCTGCGCCCCGAGCGGGATCGCATTCTGGAGGTGGCGACCATCGTCACCGACAGCGAGCTGAATGTGCTCGCCGAAGGACCGGTTCTCGCCGTCAGCCAACCCGAGGAGATTCTGGGGGGCATGGACGAGTGGAATCGCACGCACCATGGCCAGTCGGGCCTGCTGGCCCGAGTGCGCTCCGAGGGCGTGCCCGAGGCGGAGGCGGAGGAGAGAACGGTGGCCTTCCTGCGCGAGTGGGTGCCCGAGGGCGTCAGTCCCATCTGCGGCAACAGTGTGGGGCAGGACCGCCGCTTTCTCTACAACTACATGCCAACGCTTGAGACTTTTTTTCACTACCGCAATCTGGATGTGAGCACACTCAAGATTCTGGCGATGATGTGGTATCCGGCCGCGATGGAGGGTGTCGTCAAGAAGGAGGCCCATCTGGCGCTGGAGGACATCCGGGAATCCATCGAGGAGTTGCGCCACTACCGCGAGCACATATTGGTGAGTGTGTGAGTGTGTG
>JAGLDW010001110.1 GCA_023145395.1 Lentisphaeria bacterium
CGAGGCGGCGCACGGCCATCCGCCGCGTTGCTCGTCGGTTACAGACCTTTGGGTCTGCGCCCTCCTCGTGCCTTGCGTCTGACCATCCGACGCTCTCGCCAAAATGTAAAGTTATTTCCGTGCGGACCCTTAGGGCGGGCATTGCAGGTTTTCACTGCAATACCCGCCCTTTTTTCTTGCGGAGTTCGCAATGTGCCTTGGAGCGGCCACCTGTGTTCGCGTGGACGCGAATGGTCCAGGGCGCCTACTTGGCGGACAGGCGCACGACTTTGGTCTCGAGGGGCGCGAAGGTCATCTCCACCCAGTTTCCCTTCAACATCGCGGGTGTGTCCCCGACTTCCGTTGTCGCTGCGCCGAACGGATTCGCGAAGCGGAGACAGCCCCGGGTGGGTTCGTCGCCCGCGTTCACGATGAACAGAATGTGTTCGTCCCCGATCCGGTGCAGGCGCCAGACCACGTTTTCGGGCAATCTGGTCGTGACGGGCTGACTGGTCTCCTCCACCGACAATAGGACGGGGATGTAGCGCGCGACCTCCGCAGCCATGGCGGACACCTCGGGCCAGCGTTTCTCGAAGGGCTCGGTTCTGTCCACCTTCCAGAGATCCAGCCAGGAGTAGAAGACGAGTCCGTTGGCGCCGCCGATCACCGACTGCCAGGCCATGCTCCGCATTTCGAGAAGTGTGGGCGGGCGATAGGGCATTTCTCCTTCCGCCGGCTTCTTGTATGTGGACCAGTCGAAGACCTGTGGCACCTGCCAGGCAGCATGGCAGCCAAAGGTGCCCTTTCTTGTGCGTTGGACCCAGTCCAGAGCGGTGCCTGCCGGCTTCCTCGGGATCGGATACGGATCCGTGCCGATCACGTCGAAGCTGGAGAGATAGCTGCGCACGCGCTCGACTTGGTAGAGCACGACCCAGGTGGGATGGTCCGGATCCAGTTCCTCGATCCAGCTCTGGTGCGCGGCCAGTCGGTCGATCATGGTCCAGGGAAGTTCGTCGTTGAGGTACCAGGCCAGCAGCGCGGGATGGTCCTTGAACTGCCTGACCACCTTCTCCACCTGCGGGCGTTCATCCTCGCGGTTTTTGATGAACTTGGGGCACCACTTTGTCCCCGCGTAGAAGTCCTTGATGCTGTAGATCACCTTGAGTCCGCGGCGCTGGATCCCATCCATCTGCTCGCGGCTCGGGCGGCCGTAGGGCATCAGGCAGTTGAATGCGGACTTGGCATAGATGTCCAGGTGCTTTTCGTTGACGCTGCCCCAGTACATGCCGAGCGGAAAGAACGGCTTGCCCTCCACAATGCATCGTCCATGGCGGTCGATGAAGACCTTCCTGGGCGTGGTTTTCGCTACCCGCGTCAGGGTGATGGTGCGCTCATGGGTCTTCCCCGCGATGGTGGCGCGGCATGTGGCCTGGTAGACGCCTGGCCTGAGACCGGATGTATCGATCGTGAACGCGACACTGTCTTCAAGCTCTTCCGACGGGGAAAGTGTACGCTCGACACCGTTTCCACTCAGGACGAGTTGGAGCTTGAGTCGGTCGCGACTCATTTTATGCCCGGCTAGCGAGACAGCCGCGTGGACGGTGATCGCGTCTCCTCCCACCTCGTGCCGGTAGCAGTCGGTGGTCATCTGCCCGAGAATCGGGGGATAGTGGCGGCGCACGGAGACATCGTCGAACCAGGCGATGCCCGTCATGCGCTTGCGCACGTAGCAGGTGACCGAGCAGCCGACCGCCTTGTCCGGGACCGTGCCCGTCGTGCCGCGCACGTAGCGCCACTCCTTGTTTGTGCCCTTGATTCCCGCAGTGTAGTTGCCGCCGAGATACTTTTTGTCCTTGTCATACCACTCGAGGCAGATGGTGGCGCCGGTGTCTTTCCCCTGGATGTCCTCTGTTCGCACCCAGACACCGTATTCGTACATGAGTCCTGGTTTGAGTGGCACGGGCATGCCGCAGAGCACGTAGCGGTCGGCGTCCGCATTCTCGAAACGCAGGCATCGGTCGCCGGCATGCGGCGTGTCGTCGGAGAGTGTGAAGACGCGCCCGTCCACGCTCCAGCCGAGAGCCTTGCCTGCCTCGTCCACGTTCTCGAAGCCTGGATTCTGGCAGAGATTCGGACCCGGTGGGAGTTCCTCTTCTGCGTATGCCATGATAGGCAGGGCGAGCAGGACGAACCAGCGGACGCAGGACAGGAGGCGGCTCATGGCGACTCTTTCAGTTTCTTTCTGCACATGCAGATATGATCCGCCACGCCGTCCGCACAACGGATCAGATGGTCGCGGATGGTGGCGACGAGGGCGGTGATGTCCGGCAGTTCCCGGCCGATCTGATCGATGACGCCCACGGCCTGGTTCAGACTGGCCAGACTGCGCTTGGCCAGCGCCAGGCTGATGGCAGGTGTCTCGTAGGTCCCGTCTTCGATGCTATAGGCTAGGTTGGCCAGAGCACGCCCCATGTAGTAGAGCGCCTGAAGGCCCGTCTTCCGCTTTTCTGCAGGCAGAATCACCGCGTAGACATTGCACCATCCAGCGGTGGCCTGCCGCATGGCGGCAAAGGTTGGGTGCGTCTCGTAGAAGAGCGCCTGGGCATCCTCGTTCTCTCCATCCTCATCCGATCCGGACTTGGGCTCGAAAGGGGGAAATCCCTGCCCCCAATTGGGTTCCTCGACATCAAACACCCCGTCCCAGTCGGGATCGTTTTCACTGAACCCGTAGTCGGGCATGTTCTCCAGGAAGCCGGGATCCATGTGCTTGGCGATGAGTTTTTCCGAGTCGGGGAGGTCGCAGAAGCGCTGTAGGAGTTTGAAGTACTGTTCCGCGTATTCGTCGCTCTCGCGCAGAGCAAGCTCCCAGTCGAACTCGCTCCAGTTTTCATTGGCTTGGCGCATTCGTGGTATCCAGCCTCCGTGTGTCGCGTCTAGTTTTCCGCATACGAATGAATCGGACCCATACTATAGCGTGGTCCGGAGTGAAAAGGCTTCCGCGACCATTCTATTCAACGAGTTCTCCGACAATGCGGATGGCGCCGAGCATGAGGGTGACTCCCTCGAAATCGGACGCACTGTATTTTTTCAGTTTTTCGCCATCTTCGATGGGGACTGTCCGATCGGGCTTGGCGGTGAGGTTGACACCGGGTGTCAGCCCCTCCTCGCAACGCGGAGGAGACGCAGCGCACAATCGCAGACAGCGCGATGCGCACACGCTCGGAGGGCAGCTGCCTCCGAGCACTCTGCGGACATCGCAAATCCTGGAGGGCGAGGCTCCCGACGAGCCGGTCCCCCGTCGTCGGGGGACGCGGACATCGCGTTTCAAAGACAAACAAATCGAGATTCCGCCGCAGGGTATCCCCCCACCTTTCCTAGTGCACCTCCGGGCGCATCCCGATCTCGTCCAGAAGGTGAGGGCGGCTATTCTCTCTCTTCCGCATATTCGGAACAGTCTTCCGCCACCATGACTCCTCCCTCGCCATCCGCCTTGAGGGGCCTGATCACGATCCCTTCCTTCCGGGCCATATGGATCAGTGGGGATGTGTCGTCTTCTTGGAACTCCCGGACACCGACCGTCGGCAGTCCTGAGAGATATCGTTGAACTGTGCTTATAATCGTGCTTTCAGCCATTCGTAGACCTTTCTTGCAGCCCGAACTCTGGATTCCGCTTCGGGGCGAGAGGGCGGCTCACCAAGTGTCTCGGGATATCGCCCCGCGATATTGAAGCGCATCAATTCCGCCAGAATATCCTTCATGTGCACTGGTAGCGGCAACCCAGCCATTTGCCCAAGACGAACCAGCGCATGGATCTTTGGCGGGATATCCTCTGTCGTCTTGCCCACATGCGCTTTCAGCAGCTTTTCGAGCGCAAGATGCACAAAGAACAGGCCGTGTCGCGTCTTGCCCTGCTAGACAAGTCCGACACCGACCTCCCAGTCCTCAGCGGCACTGTCTCGCCAGTACGCAATCTGTTTTGGCAGATCCACTGTCTTGTTTTTCCTTCGGTGCTGGGTCCAAGTGCAGTTCAGAGCCAAAACGAAAGTAGTCGCTCAGGCCCCGCTTTCAAGACATTTCTGGCCACGCCAGGTAGCACAGTTAGAGCAACCATGCCTTTCGTCAACGCTGGTTCACGGCGCCCGGCGGACCTACTTGGTCACGACGAACTGCCCCACTCTCAGTGGTGCGGGACGTCCTCGGACCGCGAGTATCCACGGAACATCTTCGGTCCCGGAGGCCCCGAGCCACTTTTGGGGCAAGCTTTGCGCAGTTCGCAGGGGACCACTCCCGCTGGTCGCAGCTCGGACGGACTGCGCGATGCGGACAAGGTGAGCCCAGGCAGGCTGCCTCCGGCACTCTCGGGTGCAATGCCTTCCTCTGCGTCTCTGCGGGAGTTCTCTTCTTTTCCGTCTTCCGCCATCCGTGATCAGAATTGTCTTTGGCTTGCGGGGTTCGCAGTGCGGGTGTTTACCGGATGGTCAGGGTGAAGGTCTGTTGGCAGGTCTTTTT
>JAGLDW010001111.1 GCA_023145395.1 Lentisphaeria bacterium
TGACGATTTCCTTGTCCCAGAACCCGTTGGTGGGGCTTTTGCGGCGGTGCTGCGCATCGCCGAGGGAAGAGATGATGCCGACGGGATACTCCCATCGTTTTCCCACTTCGCAGGTGGTGTCGGGGCGGCTCCACATGTGAGGATGGGGCAACTCGACATAGGCGGAGGAGATGCCTTCCGTGCCGTTGGCATCCACGGCGACCACGCGGTAGTAGCAGCGGTTCCTGTTCGGGTGGGAGGGATCAGGGTCGCTGATGCGCATGGAAGTGGAGGTCGTGCGTGCGAGGAAATTGGCGGGAGCTTTGCCCCGGCAGTAGGCGGAGTAGGCCTTCTTGTGCACGGGGAAGCCTTTTTCGTCCGAGCCGTACACATCGTAGGCGACGGGGCGTTCGCCGCGAGGATTGGCGCTCCAGAAGAGCTGGAATCCGTCGTCCAGTTGCTCGACTTTCAGGTTGACCGGCACGCGGGGTCCCTCCCAGCGGAAGGTCCAAGAGGAGGACCACTCACTCCAGATCCCTCGTTTGCTTTGGGTGCGCAGTCGCCAGTGATAGAGCACTCCGGACGAGAACATGCCGCGGAAGGGAACGCGCCAGGAGTTCTGGCGCACGATGACGTCATAGCTGGGGCGATAGGGCACGCGGAAGTCCGGGCGCAGGCTGACTTGCAGGTGATAGGCTCGGGCATCGGAGACTTCGGGCCAGCGGAAGTCGAGGAACGTGTCCCGGCAGAGCGCGTCGGGTTGCGGGTAGGTGGGTGCATCCGGCGGGGGCGGAGGCGTGATGCGGTCGCATTCCGTCCAACGGTGGGTGACTGTGATCTCGCGCGGTTCCTTGTTCTGATCGGCGTAGACGATGCGGTTTTCACCGAGGCGCAGGCGGGGCAGCGACATGGGGGCGGTCATGATATCGGTCTCCACCCGCAACGCGTTCAGTCTCGCGCCCTTCGCCAGCTTTGCCGTGACTGTGTAGCGGTACTTGGCCGGGGACAGATGGGTCTGCAGCGCCTTGTCGATGGAGACGTCCGCCTTGCCTCCATCCCCTTCCCAGACCGCGCTGGCTTTGCCCCCATCGGGATGGATCAGAAGACCGGCTTTGCCATTTGCGAACTCCGCAATCACGCGGCCGCCGCAGATGGCCCAGGCGCTGCGGAACTCGAAGACCACTCGTCCGTCCGCCGCCGTGCCCACCACCGCGCCGTCGAGCATTTTGGCGTTGTGCAGTTCAAGAATGCCCTCTTTGCGCCGATCGCGTGTGAGCGGAGGGCTGTAGATCAACTTCGAGTTGCCGAAGTAGGGGGGCTTTCGGTTCCATTTTTCGCTTTGACAGGCGTACTTGCCCACGTTGTCCCAGCGGAAGACGATTTTCTCCCCGGGGCGGAGTCCGTAGCGCATGGTGTGTCCCTGCACGAGTTTGAACACTGATATGTCATCGTCGCCGAAGAGCGCCGCGTTGCTCTCGCTGCTGCTCCAGGCGCCGAACGTTGGCCCGTAGTGGACTTCGCGTCGCACGAGATCGTGGTCGTGCGCGCAGGCGTCCCCATCGATGAGCCGCTCGTTTTCGCGGTCGAGATGGAAGACGCCTTCGTCGATGTCGATGAAGGCATACCGTCCGTCCACCACCGCCTCCCCCTGCACATGTCCATGCAGCGCTCGCACCTTCGCCTCGATGGGCTGCACGGGCTTTCCGAGTCCGGCTTGTTTGAAGAGTGCCATGCCACCGTAGCCCAAGTCGTCGCAGAGGTTGAGTCCGTAGGAGTTGAACAGTTTGACCGGGTCGTGGAACTCATCGTCCGCGAAGAGAGGTATGCAGTGGTAGCGGTTCTGGCGCGTCCCCTGCCAGAGAAACAACGCCTTTTCCATGTCGGTTTTCGCTCCGCGCGTGTACTCGGACACCAGAGATTCGAGCGTGCCCCAGTCCCCCCGGTCATTGGCGACGATTCGAGGCCAGTCGACTGTTGTCTTCCCAGTGTTCTCGATCGTCAGCGACAGATTGGGCTGGAAGACGACCTCGAAGCTGTCATTGCGCTGAGTGCGGCAGTTCTCGAA
>JAGLDW010001112.1 GCA_023145395.1 Lentisphaeria bacterium
ACGCGTCTGCTCGTACCCATGGGTGACGCAATTCTTCCAGCGGGGCCACCAGGCGTGGTTCAGGTTGCTGCGCCCGGGCGGATCCTGCCCCTTCATGGGATCCAGGCAGAATTCCTCGTAGCCCGTCCATACACCGGGCACGAAATCGTAGGTGAGGTAGGCGTAGAGATTGAGCAGCACTTCGCGGATGCGTTCCTGCCGCAGTTTCTCCCAGATGACATCCTCACAGAGAAAATTGTCCACCATGTCTCCCCAGCGGATCATGCCGAGGATCTCGCCGCCCTTGTCACGTCTATAGTCAAGGATCCAGCGGGTGGTTTCGTCGTCCAGAATGCCCGCGTCCAGCAGGTGGTTGTACATGCGGAAATTGGTGTAGCTGACCAAGCTGTTCAGGTGCATGTTCCGGTAGGGCGTCTTCGTCCCCACGATGATCGGCACGAAGGGGGGCTTGGACTTGTGGATCACGCTCTTGCGGATGGAGGCGAGAATGTCGCGCTTGTAGGCCGCCGCCTCGGCTTGAATCGCTTCGGCCTTTCTGGCTGAATCCGCAGCACCGGTGTGCTCGGAGTGTCGGCGGAAGGCGGCGGTCATTTCTGCCAGACCCCGCCAGCAGGGCGCATCGTTGCAGTAGGCGTAGGACGCATGCCCGAGATCGCCCGTCGTCCGTCCCTTGATGAGCCCGTGCGCAATGCTGCCAGGTGCTTCTGCCTTTTGGCTCGCCTGGCGTTTGGCTCGGAACCACGCGAGGGTCTTCTCGATGGTCGGCATGGCGTCGCGGAAGAACTCTTCGTCCCCAGTGTAGAGATACTGGCGCGCGAGGATCTGCAAGTAGTATCCGCCGTCGTAGACTGGTGACGTCCCCCGCTCGGGAAACAGCGACTTGACGCTGCCGTCGGCCGGGTTGAGTGGTTGGCTGAGGAGGTGGCGGAGATAGCGTTCCGCCTGGTCCATGTATCCCCAGTCCTGGCACAGACGGGCGATGCGCATGGTCAGGATGGGGTAGTG
>JAGLDW010001113.1 GCA_023145395.1 Lentisphaeria bacterium
GCTTCTGGTCGCGCAGGGCGGCGTAGATGCTGCGCGGCACCACCTTCTCGGTGAACGCTTTCTCATCCCCACCCCTGGCATGGTAGCCATTGAGTTTGACGACCAGTTGCCACTGCTCTCCCGGTGCCAGGCTGACGGTGTAGAAGAGACGGTCGGCGCCGACTGCGGGCGCGGTGCTGAGATGAAATCCAATGCGGCTTAGACCGGAGCCGACATAGGCCAGTTTTCCATCCATTCGCAGATTCGCGGGGGTCAACGTCTTGGCGACGTCGCGCTTCTGGTGCACAAAGGGGAAGATGCTGAATTCATCCGTGGTCTCGCGGTCGCCCCAGTTGCGAAGACGTAGCTTCACGTAGGTGTAGAAACGTCCCTCAATCTCCTCGCACACGACGGTTTGTTGCCAGCCCAGTCGGCGCTCCCGATCGACGTACACCATGACGGGTGCGGGAATGCTGCCGTCCGGAAGACCACGTCGCACGTCGTATGCGTTCGACTTGGGGATCCCGTGCTTGCCGAAGCCGAAACGCATGTAGTACCCGTTCTCGGCTTGGGAAACGCTGCCGTCCCAGGCCACGGCGATCTCCTGCTTCCCCTCGGGCGTCCCCGCGTGGCAGTAGGGAAACTTGTAGGGGTGGGCAAAGCCCGCAACCGTCTCGAACGATGGATCCTGTGGGTCCGAGAGCACTCGCTCTCCCCAGATATCGGCATCGGCTTTCAGCATGTCGTCGAAGTGACCGGCGGGGAATGTGGGCAGCACAGTCGGCGCTTGCGTCCCGATGACGCCGTGGGGCAGGCGAATGGTGAAATCGGCATCCTCATACACGAGAGTCGTCCGTCCGTCTCGCACGTCTTCGCGGATCTTCAGCGGCAGTTCCCCCGGTAGGACAAGGGGGAGCGTCTTGCTGCCTTGGACTTCGACGGCTGCGGCACCCTTCATTTCGGGTGGCGTCCAGCCGGGCGGCGGCGGCACGATTACCTCCACCAGCTCGATGAGATCGTAGCGTTCGTCCGGCTGGGCGCCGTTCTCGAATAGGAGTCGCAGATGCTGTGCTCGAATCCCGCCGCAAGCGTACTCACGCGGCGTGCGGTCCGCCTTGGCGCCCGATGCGGGGACATTCCCGGAACGCGAGAGCACTGTGCGCCAGCCTTCAGCATCATCGGACACCTGGATGGTGACCGTCTTCGGGACGAAACGGTGGTGCCCGAGGATGACCCGGTACCAGACGGAGACCTTGTCGATCCGTTCGGGTCGTGAAAAACTCAGTTGGAACCATTGCCCCTTGCTCGGTGTTCCGGGCATGCTTCCCCAGCAATTCTCCCGTTTGCCGCCGTCGATGAGGATGCTCGTGCCATCGGTGGCTCGCCAGGCAGAAAATCGGGGAGCGAACTCACTTGAGGCCATTACGCTGGCGTACTGGGACAGGTTCGCAGGGACTTTGATTTCTGCTGGTGCTTCCCGCTTCTCGATCACTGGTGCCATGTGCTGCGCGGGTTGCTGTCCGCAGATATTCAACCACGCGATAAGCAGTGCGAGCGGAAGGGCTGCAAAACGAGGACGACTTTGCATGGACTGATGACCTTTCAAGTGCTGAAAGAGAAGAAGTACAACCCGGATCCGCACGATATTCGACGTAGCTCTGCCGCAATCATTCGCACCAAATGCATTTGCAGGGGATTCTCAAGAGACGGCCTGGAGTCTTCGCCTCGGCGTTTTACCTACTATGCTCCATCCGTCCGCACTATCCATTGCCGGGCGAGTCGGGCAAGCTGGAGCCGATCATTGTCCAGACTGCACATGATTGTTTTCCTGACACGTCGCCGCGCTGCACTGTCGGGAAAACATCTGGTTGGCGTGGCTGTTTTCCTGACACGGTGATGATCTGCAGGGTCTTGCATGTCACGGGTATTCGAGACATTGCAGCTATGGTGCACGCTCCTATATTGAGTGGGAAGAGAACCGGAAGCCCTAACTCCATGAGGAGATGCACGATGTCCTGGAAACTCACCTCGTCCCCCACTTTCCCCCGCATGCTGAAACGCCTGTTTCTCGTTCCCCTGATCGTTGCGCTGAGCGGCGTGTTGTCCGCGCAAGTGACGCTTGAGACCCGGGTGTTCGGGATTCGTCTGGCTGCGAATGGGCGGGTGGAGTCGGTGTTCGCCAAGCCGGGAGAGCAGATTGTGGCGAAGACGCCAAAGGGCGACTTTTTTCTCTGGCTCAGCCAGGACGGCAAAAGGCATACTCCCTCCGCTCTCAAGCTGGGAAATGGGGTTCTGACTGCGACTTTCGCATCGCTCGACGCCGAAGCTGTCCTCAAGGTCGCCACCATGGGGGCGGCGCTTCATCTGAAGGTGGAGCGCGTCACCGGCGCGGATGTGAGCTCGTTCACCTTCGCGAATCTGACGTTGCCGAAGGAGAGCCACGCGGCGGGCTGGGGATTGAGTGTGGGCGCACTGAACGAGTTCACTCAGGGAACTGGACATCCGGGCATGAAACGGAGCGGAAGGGCGACCGCCTTCTCGCGCTTCGGGTTCGGGCGTGGCGAGGCGGCGGTGATCGTGGCCCGGCGCGAGTTGATGCGCGAGTGTCTCAAAGTGGTGGTGGAGTCGGCACCCGGGATTCCAAAGAGCACAATTGGTGGTCCCTTCGCCATGGAGGCGCCCAACGCCTACGGCTCGTATCTGTTCGCAGGGCGCAATGTGACCGAGGAGAACGTGGACGATGTGATCGAGCTGGCGGACCGCTTGGGTTTGAATCAGATCAACATGCACGCCGTGCGCTATGGCGACTGGAAGCCGAATGCGAAGCAGTATCCCGAAGGTCGCAAGAGTCTAAAGCGGGTCATCGACAAGATCCACGCGGCGGGCATGCTGGCGGGTGTGCATACCTACTCCGAGTTCCTGAGCAAATCCTGCCCGTATGTGACACCTGTGCCCGACAGGCGGCTGGGCGTGGACGCCGTGTTCACGCTGGCGACGGCGCTGGACGAATCCGCGAAGATCGTGACCGTCGTGGAGACGACTGAGAAGATGTCGGCAATCACGGGCTTTTTTGTCCGCAGCAGCATCACTCTGCGCATCGACGACGAGTTGATCGTGTACAAGGGGGTGTCCAAGACCGCGCCCTTCGCGTTCACCGAGTGCAAGCGTGGTGCGTACGGCACGAAGGTCGCGGCGCACGCGAAGGGCGCGAAGGCGCATCATCTGCGGGAATGCTTCGGACTGTTCGTGCCCGATGGGGACTCCACGCTCTTCGACGAGGTGGCTCGCAACTTGGCGGGCTTGATCAACGAGTGCGGTTTCGACATGGTCTACCTGGATGCGCTCGATGGCAGCGACGCGGTGGCGGGCCGCGCCTGGTCCTGGCACTACGCCGCCAAGTTCACGCTGGAGATCTTTCGGCACCTGAAGCGTCCGGTGCTGTCGGAGATGAGCACCTTTCCGCACCATCTCTGGTACGTGCGCTCGCGTTCCGGCGCCTGGGATCATCCCACCCGCAGCCACAAGGTCTTCATCGACATTCACGCCGAGGCCAACCGCAAGCTGGAGAAGATCTTCCTGCCCTCGCACCTGGGTTGGTGGCGGTACAAGACCTGGCACACGTTCTCGCAGGAGCCCACCTATTTCGACGACATTGAGCACTTGGGCGTGCGCTGCCTGGGCGCCAACGCGGGAGTCTCCATCCAGGGAGTGTCTCCGACCACGTTGCGGACCGTTCCCGCGCTGACACGCCTGGCGGCCATCACCCGGCAGTACGAAGTCCTCCGCCGCGCCAACTACTTTGACGATGCCACGCGCGTCCGGTTGCGCGAGACGGGCACGGAGTTCGCGCTTCGGCAGAACACCAAGGGACGTTGGGAGTTGCGCCCCAGTTCCTACATGCGCCACAAGGTCACCGCGCGGGACAATGGATCCCAGCGTTGGGCTATCGACAATGCCTACGGAGAGCAGACTCCCTTTCTGCGCATTCAGGCATTGCACAGCGTCGGCGCCTACGAGGCCACCACCGACCGGATTCTTGCGGAGTTCGCAGATGCGAAGGAATTTGGCAATCACAAGGCGATCAAGGCGGTGAACGCCACGTTTGCACCAGCTTCCGAACCCGTGAAAGCGGGTGGTGCGAGCGGGGTGCTGACGGCCACCAACACGGGCAAGGCTGGAGCATCCTCCTGGGCGCGATGGAACAAGACGTTCGATCCACCCATAAACCTGACCGGACGGCAGGCCATGGGCCTTTGGGTGCACGGCGACGGCAAGGGCGAGATCCTCAATCTTCAGTTACGCAGCCCCATCCACATGACCTATGCCTACGGCGAACATTACATCAAAGTGGACTTCACGGGTTGGAAGTACTTCGAACTAGTGGAGCCGGATGGCGAGGACTACCGCAACGCCACCTGGCCCTACCGGTCCTGGTACGCGATCTATCGCTCCACGCCCCGCTACAACACGATCCGCGAGCTGAATGTGTATGTGAACAACGTGCCTGTGGGGGAGACGGTCCAGTGTGCCCTCAGTCCGGTGCGTGGCTTGCCTCTGGTGGAGAGTCCGATTGTCAATCCAAGCATCACGGTTGGCGATCGCACGCTGATCTTCCCCGTGACCATTCCGACGGGTTCCTACTTGGAATATGACGGTGTGGTGGGGCGGCTTTTCGCGCGCAAGGGACGTTTGCTTGAGGTGGTCGAGCCACAGGGCGGCGAAATTCGACTGGTGGAGGGGGAGAATGCACTTGCGTTCTCCTGCGACAAGCCGGAGGCGAAAGTGCGCGCGCGGGCGATGGTCACGGTTGGCCTCTACGGCGTGCCTTTGAAGAACAAGCAGAACGCGGCGGATGTGAAGTGGTCGGAGATGGCGCGGGACATTGACGCCCCCCGGCAGATCATCGCGCTGGACGGTAGACAGAACCGCTGGACCACGGTCTCGCGCGAGCCGGGAAAACGCGCCACGCTTGACGTCGAGTTGATCGTGCAGAGCGTGAGCACGGCGGCCAAGCCCCACGAGTTGCCGAACGCGCTGGTGATCGACAGTTTCGACGATCCCGACACGTTTGCGGACTCCGCGGACAACAAGTATCTCCAGTATGTTCGCTCCGGCTCTCGCAGCGGATTTGCCACCTCCGAGGGGGTTACGCACGGGATGTCCGTCGAACGGCG
>JAGLDW010001114.1 GCA_023145395.1 Lentisphaeria bacterium
CGTCTTGGTGCTCGACTCAGACCGTACTACTGGGACAAGGATCTGGTGCCGAAAATCGGCTTCCTCCGCAACATCCGCATTCGCAATATCGAGGTGGATATCGGCGAAAAATCCTGGCGGGAGATTCTCCTCGAGCATGGCATCCCGGACGCCGAACTGGCCACCGATCGGCCAGAGGCACCCTACGACAGCTGCATCTCCGGGCTTCCTGGACACCTCGTCGAGAACGTGCTGATCGAAGGTCTGCGGGTGCGGGTGCCGGGCGGCGTGAAAAGCATCCCCGTCGCCGCTGAGATCCCCGAGCGTCCGGAAGCGTATCCGCATGCCGGAAACTTCGGCGTCCTCCCCGCCCACGGGATTTTTATCCGCCATGCGAAGAATGTCACGCTTCGGGACATCGTGTTCGAGACGGCTCGCCCCGATGCCCGCCCTCCCATCGCAGAGCTTGACACGCAGGGATTCACAGTCGAGTAGCAAGCGGTCGCAGTGTTCTCAAGCGGCGTTCGACGTTGGTCTATGGGGTCGCCGCAGATGCCTTCTCAAGCTCAATAGAGGCATCGGCAATCTGCCGGCGCCACTGATCGAAGGTCTCGAAGTCGAATGAATAGTCGGTGTAGAAGTCGCTGGAGCCTCGCTGGAGTGCGGGGAAAGGTTTTTGGATATACTGGAGCGCGAACGCCTCTCGCTCATCGGGGATTTGCCCCTTGACCGCGTCAAGCACGGCCTTGGCTTTCGCCGCAGCCCGTTTCAGCCCGCTGCCTTCGGCGGCGGCAATCAACTTCTCAAGGGTGTAGACGAACTCCAGGTCAATGACACTCTGGCGGATTTGCTCCCAGATGATCGTGGGGCAGATGCCGCCACGCCAGGCTGGTCCGACACCGACGTCGTAGCGCAACCAGCCTTCCGGCTCGTACATCACATCGAGATTATCATAGCCGTCATACCAGTAGTGCAGGTAGTTCCAGCGGAGCATCGTGAACCCCTCGGGGATCCTCGCCGACTTCCAGAGCCACCAGGAGGAACACCGCTCCTCCAAACTGCGCAGGCCCCAACTATGCCCGTAGCTGGCCAGGTTCGCACCGGCGTATCCAGCCGCAACATCGGTCTTTATGTCGAGCAGGCCGTCAATCGAGCGGCTTTGCGCGAACCAGCGTGAACCATAGGCGCGTAGATCCAGGGCGGCGCCATACTGCTCGACCGACCACTGCTGAACCGTGCCGCCCGTGACTCCACCCACCGTCTTGATGGCCTGGACGCAGGCTGTCGCACTCGCCATGTTGCTTTCACCCGGCTCGTCCACCGGCATCCAGACCAGCTGGGGCCAGCCTCGCTTCTGGCCCTCTCGTTCGATCGCCTTGATGATGTCAGTGTAGGCTTTGAGTCGATCCGTGCCTGTATAGTTCTGGACCATCTTCGGTTTTGGGCTGACCAGCATCAGGCGGTTGTTCTCGAGCAGCCCGTGCTTGCGGAGAAGCTGGATCATCGTGTCCATCAGCTCGACGTTGTAGGAGCCATCGTCCGGGTTGTAGTTCCGCCAGTCGAGAAAGCCGTTGTAGAGAAAGAAACGCCAAGCCAGCATCCCCGCATTCATTCCGTGCTTCTTCTGGTCCCGGAGGAACACCTCGATTTGATCGAAGCTGAAACGGCTTGGGTCGGTGGCCTGTCCCGGGTACATCGCAAAGAACCGACCCGTCTTTCGCAATCTGAGAGGCAGCACCTCAAGCGTTATTGGAATCGTGGCGGCTGCGGTGTTCGCACTGAGTTTCAGTTCTCCGCGGTACACTCCGGGTGCCGTGTTCCCGGGTACATCGACAATCAGCCAGATCCACTTTGTTTCCGTGCCGATGTGTATGTCCGTGCCATCCAACAGGAAGTAGGGGGCGCGCAGAAACGGTCCTTGAGCGCGGAAAGCCGGATAGCTCATCATTGTGCAGCCGGCGACCTTGATGCCGACCGCTCCACTCTCGAGCACATCCCTTCCGCACTTCAGGGCGCCGACATTCAGTTTGACACTGCCCACGCTGCGCAGGGGGAACAAGGCAAATGTCGTAGCCGCCGTCCGCCCCGGCACAGTCCAGGCGTTGATCTCCGGTGTGCCCGTTGCGTCGGAGCTGGGATTCGAGTTTGGGAATACAAGGTCTAGGGCGGAACGGTTCTCGAGGATGTATCCGCGCTGTCTCTCCTCCTTCGTCGGCTTGCGTCGTTTGCGGCTTTCGACGTAAGAGCGTCGCTGCAGGTTGTACTTGAGCATTCGTCGCTCTGTCAATTCCTGGTTCCATGCCTCCGTCTCCGCGGCGTCCAGAGTGAACAGACGCACGGATGCGACGGGCAGGTCCTGATGCGCGGCGAGCTTGAAACAGTACCGTTTGTCTCTCGCTCTCAAGCGTGTCCACGGGGTCTTTGGGATGACGATCCGCGCCGTCTTCCACTGCTTGTCGTTCTTGCCGCCGATGACCTCGACTTCGAGTTGGCTTGGCGAGCCTTTCAGCAGCTCCCACGGCCGGTTTTTGTGGTACCCCATCCAACTGTAGAGCAGGGCCGGCTTGTCGAGGTCGTCGCGGTAGGTGATGTCCAATCCAATCGATTCTCTCGGGATGCCGTCGGCATCGGCGGTAGTGGCTGACGCGGAGAACTCCGCTCCCATGACATCCACGCTCCTCTCCCGATCCCGGGTGAACTCCCGCCTGTACTTCTCTCCGTCAATGCGCGACCGCACAACCCGGCATGGGCGTCCATCCAGCACTTTGGGTTCGGACCAGCCGACTGGCTCGATCCGCATGCCATTCTCCGTGTCGCCAGGCGAACCCACCGTCATCGACTGCGGATCCGCCAGACTCAGTTTCACATGACTGCTCGCGATCAACTCGCGGCGCTTGCGAAAAATCTCGTCCACATCGCCAAGCGGGTTACGTGTGTGTGGGTCGAGCAGTCTCACGCCTTTGCCGTGAACAACCAGCGCGTCGATAATCGTCTTGCCCCAGGAATCACTCTGGAAAACACGCATGACCGAGTGTTTTGGCCGCCGTGCATTGGGCACCAAATCCACCTTCGCCCGGAACACCTTCAGGCGGTTGTCCTTCGAACCATATTCTCCCGGCGGAGTCCGCACCTGGCCCAAGAGCATGTCGTCCAGTGTGATGTCGAATCTCCGGGTGACGTCCTTGACGTTGAAGTAGCCGACCTCAACCTCCACGTGCGTGGCGTCGGGAGCCAGCTCGAAGCAGATTTCTATCCCCTCGGGATTGGACATCCCGCCGTGCCAGCGCTTGTCGAGATGGGAGGCGAGCACAAAGCATGCCTCGTCCCCCTCCATGCCTGCATCGAGCCCTCCCTCGCCACACGTCAGTTTCCTGGATGCAATGCGTGAAGGATTCTCCGCCACGACCAGACTGTCGAAGAAGCAGTTGATCCGCGCCGTCTCCGTGATTTCGCAGCTTTCGATCGTCCGAGGATTTTTCAACCAGAATGGCTGCAGTCTGAAATCATCAAACCACACCTTCTGTCCCGGTTTCTGGTTCAACTCAAGCGTGATGTAGGTCTTGAACGCACCTCCCGTGTCGAAGATCACCGCATGGTCCTTCCACCGGGCCGCTCCCGCGACAGGATCGAACTCCTGGTACTCCGGCAAGTAGAAATACTGTAGTTTCTTCTCATTCCCATCCGCTCCCCGAACCGCATTGGTGATTCGCAGAAGAGCTTTACCCTTTTTCAGCCGTGTCCGGTAGCGAAAGGACAGGCGGTACGTGGTGCGCGCCGTCAGTTCGAATCCTTGGTAGAAGGTGCTGTAGCGTGGGTTGTCCCTGCCATTGACAAGTGCCAGCGAGCGTTTGCCGCTTGCGGCCTCGTGGGCCCATTCCACTGGTTCCTTGCCACTTGAGATCCAGACCGCCGGCCTATCGTCACCCTCTTCAAACGAGGGATTGAGAATCAGACCCGCGGCTGCCAGTTTGCAGCTCGACGCAAGGAGGATGCAGAAGAAGATTGACTGGCAGAGTTGGCCGACGGCGTGGTTGTGTCTGTGCGATTGCTCCATTGTCTTTCTCCGTCTGCCATGAGTTGGCGAATGGCGTCAAAGACGACTCTAAACTGCTCGTCGTACTTGGACTCCAGCTCTTTGAGCTTACATGCAAGGTCTGCATGGGAGGCGAGGATTCCGCGCCGCCTCGCCCCGCAGGGCTGCGTCCCCTTTGCCCCCTGACTTCGTTTTCCGCTTGGCGGAATCGGGAT
>JAGLDW010001115.1 GCA_023145395.1 Lentisphaeria bacterium
AAGAACATCATCACGTCGGTGGACGTGGTCATGCGACGCGACGGGGTGGACCGCGAGACGGCCACGCAGACGGTCACGGATAACGCAGAGCTGAACAAGGAGCTCATGGGCATGGGTATCGCCGGGAGCTTGCTTGAGTCGCGCACGGGCTTTGTGCCGCCCGAACAGGACGAGCCGGAAGACGAGCCCGAGGACACCGACGCAAGCAAGGAGAACACGAAGCAGATAGCCGATCACATTCAGACGAAAATGGATGATGGTACGCTCACCGCAGATCCAGATAAGGTGAACGTCTACCATATCGCCAAGGCCATTGAAGCGGGTGCCGCGTCGGCTGTTGACTTGCGGATGTTTTTGTTTGGCGAAAGTGAACAGGAGGCCCGTACCGCGCTGAGTCGCGTGTCTAGTGACAATCAGGCGATTGCTGATGTCCTCGGGAAGGCCAAGGCGATAGAAGACAAGGCAAGCGGTAAAGACAAAGACGACGACAAGGAATAGTCGAGCATGTTCGAGTCGTACGAAAAGCGCATGCAGGCAGAGGTGGGCTCAGTGCTCACCAAGATGCGCTTGCGTCTACTCGATGCGCTTGCGGACATCGAAGACAGTGACGGCGTTATCGACTTCTCCGCTCACAATATCAATGCCATGGACGCCACCATGCAGGCGCTTGCACATGAGGGCGATGCGGGCGGCGTGATGAGCGAAATGCGCTCGTCTATCGAGGACTTGCTTGACGAGATACGCAACGAGCTAGATGACGCGGGCCTTGGGCGTGCCATCTCAGGAGCATCGACGGACACGATGCGCCTGTTGCTTCAAGGCGCGGATGAAGAGATAGCCGCCAACTTTGGAGCGGCCAAGACGAGCATAGGGAAGTACCTCCGTTCTGCTATGGTCGGTGGCGTCAAGCGTGCGGATCTCATTGGCGACATCATGCAGGCGCTTGAGACTACCGCACGGAACGCGCAGACGGCAGCGGATACAGCATTGGCTGCGACGTACCGCAAAGTACTTGTGCGAAGCTCAGAGGACGCGGCGAAGACACTGGGTATCGAGGTACAGTTCGGATACAACGGACCAGGCCCGCTTGACGCAAACATTCGTCCATTCTGTTCAGCCGTGCACCATCACAGAGGCACCGCGGCCGATTGGGACGCGCTGCTAAGTGACCCTCATTATGCTGCCCTTCGAGGTAAGCAGCCCGGCCCCGTGTCACTGTGGGGTGGTGGGTACAACTGCCGCCATCGACTGAC
>JAGLDW010001116.1 GCA_023145395.1 Lentisphaeria bacterium
TCGGAGCGTAGCGACGCTGGTAGTTGTTGTTTATGAAAGTGTCCGAATAGAGTCAAGATTTCTATGTAGTTTTGGCTCTTTCGGAGTCCCGCTTGCGGGACGACGCGCTATCTCCTTTCTTTTATTAATTGGGCCTATGTAAGCCTGCCGCGCCCCGGCGGCAGGGGTGACTCCCGCTATTGTGCTGAGGGTTTGTGTTTACGCATCGACTCGCCTTTGAGTTCGATCTTGTGGGCATTGTGTATGAGCCGATCGAGGATGGCATCGGCGACAGTCGGGTTGCCGATGGTGTCGTGCCACAGCTCGATCGGGAACTGACTGGTGATCAGCGTGCCGCCTTTGCCCTGCCGATCATCCAGGATTTCGAGGAAGTCGCGGTACTCGTTCGCCTTGAGCGTCTCCATACCCCAGTCATCAATGATGAGCAGCTCGGTCTTGGCCAGCCTGTCAGTCAGGCGCATGTAGCTGCCGTCGGCGTGGGCAGCTCTGAGCATCCGGAAGAGCTTTGCCGTCACGAAGTATCTGACCCGATAGCCACAGCGACAGGCGTCGTTTCCCAAGGCGCAGGCCAGAAAGGTCTTTCCCGTACCAGTCGGGCCGGTGAGGATCACGTTCTGGTGATAGCCGATCCACTCTCCTCCGCGGAACTGCTCCATGCTGGCGCGTTTTAGACCGCGCCGTGCTCTATAGTCGATGTCTTCGATACAGGCAGGAAGTCTGAACTTGGCACTGCGTAGGCGTGAGGCTAGGGCACGCTCCTCGCGCCACCGCCATTGCCGATCCACGAGCATGCCTAAGCGTTCATCGAAGTCGAGATCGCCGCTCTGCGCATGTTGCCTTTGCTCCTCGTAAGCATCAGCCATCCCATGAAGTTTCATGTCATGGAGTTGATTCATTGTCTGTTGGTTAAGCATGGGTAAGCTCCTCGGTTGGTGATTTTTTCTGTTCTTCTCGGTAGTAGTTGCCACCACGCACATTCTGGTGGATCTGGTCACATGTCGCCGCATCGGCTCCCTCGCCGGGCAGCGCTTCACTGTCCTTGCCCGTTGAAAGGATCGACTTGATGCTTCTGTATGTGCAGACCTCCAGCGCCAAGGCCCTTCGGCATGCCGCCTCCAGCCGCACCTCGCCATATCCGCGCGAGAGACGCATGATACCCAGGCAGGGGCGGTATCCCTGTTCCGGATGCGCTCGGCCTTCGATGATCCGCTTGGCAACCTGTGCACAGTGTGGGCCGATAGAGCCAGCCCATTTGATGATTCGGCTTGGAGACCACTCTAGGTGTTCCCGATGTGCTTTGGGCATGTGTGCGGGATCGGTTGTGTGCCTTCCTTTGCGATCATCACGCGCATGTGCGGCTACACGCTTGCCACGGTGCAGTACTTCGACCATCCGGCCTGTCAGACGCACCTCGACCTTCTGCCCCTTCAGTGTGTAAGGCACGCTGTAGTAATGCCCTTTTACACCAACGTGATAGTCGATGTTTATCGAAGGCGTAAGAAACTCGCTCAGCTCGTAGCGCACGGGAGGCAG
>JAGLDW010001117.1 GCA_023145395.1 Lentisphaeria bacterium
TCCGCCGCCTGAAGCTTGGTGAGCATGCCGCCAACCGAGAAATGATTGCCGTCCGTCTCTCCCGCCATGGCGAGCACCTCGTCCGTCAGTTCGCACACCACACTGAGTCTCTTGCGTTCGCCTTCCGCCTTGGGGTTGTACATGCCGTCGACGGTGGTGAGAAGCACAGTGAGATCCGCGCGGGTCATGGTGGCGACGAGGGCGGCCAGCAAGTCGTTGTCGCCAAACTTCAGTTCCTCCACGCTCACGCTGTCGTTCTCGTTGATGATGGGGAGAACGCCTCGGGCCAATAGTTCCTCCAGGCATGAGGTGACATTCAGATGGCGCTCGTGGTCCTTCACATCACCGGCAGTGAGAAGGAGCTGGGCACAGTGGAATCCATGTCCCACACAGGCTGTTTCGTAGAGTGACATCAATCGGGATTGCCCAACGGCCGCGTGGGCCTGGAGCCCTCGGACCGTCTTGGGGCGTCTGGTTGTCTTGAGCATGGCCATGCCTGCGCCGATGGCGCCGGAGGAGACGAGGATCACCTCCAGCCCCCGGTCCCTGAGCTGAGCGATGGCACCCACAAGCTGGCCGACGCGTTCGGCCTTCGACCAGCCTTCCATATCTGTGAGGAGCCGTGTCCCCACCTTGACCACGACCCGTCGGACCCCCTGTAGGGCCCGGGCCCGGTATTCGCCGTCGATATATGCGTAGTCCATGATGGAGCCAGTGCTGGTTTGGATCTGAGGGCCTGAACCAGGAGACGAGAAACACGAGGGCACGAGGACCGTATGGAGACTGGGGGTACTATAGCTTCAGAAGGAGCGAATGAAGCGCGCACGGTTCCAGGCTAGAGGTCGTTGCCACAAACCGGGGCTTCCGCATCCAGTTGGCGGCGGCTGGCAAGCTTGCGCGACAGCACGGCGAGGGTGGCCGACAGGTCCTCATACTCAATAATGACATTCTCGGGAATCTGCAGCTTGATCGGCGCAAAGTTCCAGATGGCGCGAATTCCCCCCTCGACCATGGTGTCCGCAACCTGTTGTGCGCTGGCCACTCCGCAGGCGATGATGCCGATCTCCACATGCATCCTGCGAGCCATATCCACAAACTGGTCGATATGCAGAATCTCTTTGCCATGGATCTTCGTCCCGACTTTTCCTGGATCGATGTCAAAGCCAGTCACGATGTTGAGTCCGTGCCGTTGGAACCCCCCGAAGCCGAGGAGTGCCGCGCCCATGTTCCCGGCACCGATGAGGAAGGCGTCCTCCGGGGTGTCCCAGCCGACAAAATGCTCGATGGCTTCCACGAGTTCGGCTAGGAGGTAGCCAGTTTTTGGGCGGCCAGTGATGCCCGTCATGGCCAAGTCCTTGCGGACGAGGGTGGGATCGAGATCGAGCTGTTCCGCGATGTGTGTGCAGGAAACCCATTCCGGCCGCTCTTTTGCCATCCGCTGCAGACAGCGGAGGTAACGCGGCATGCGCCGCAGAGAGGGCTTGGGGGCGTTTCTCGTTTTCTTGGCGGGCATGGACGATCCTGGTGTGGAGCGATATGGGCGTTCTGATAACTGGATGAATGTATCAACGGTATAGGGTGGATGGCGGAAGTCAACGGGAGGGATGTCCAGAGAGACCAGAATCCGGGGGGGGGGACTTCACCACGGAGACACGGAGCGGGTGGTGAGAAGACAGAGTGAATCTGCCGCAGGAACGTTTTCAAGGCAAGAAGATACCTTTTTTGTGTTTTTTTGCTCTTCGGGAGGAACTTTTCGTTTTTCAGCCTGTCAATTTTGATAGAGACGAACGAAACACGTTCCGCACTTTGACAATTCAAGCCCCGGCAGGCACCTCTCCTCCCTCCTCCTCTCTTCCCAATGCCTGCCGGGGCTTCCTCTTGCCGTGACCCCCTCCACCCTCCACTGGCACTCCTTTCTCGCGACCTGCCTGCCACCGCGCTGTTGCATCCTGACTCCGAGGGCATAGCGTAGTGGTCGTCGTCTCGTTTTCCCGCTGGCCGCCGCAAGGCTTAGGGTCGGCCCTTAGGCAGAGGAGATACCCGTGCAAGTCGTTTTCAGCTTCGACACCGAGGACTATGTAGACCCAGTCTCGAACGATGCGTTGAAGACATTGGCCGAATCTCATACGGCACATGGTGTGCCCGCGTGTTTTGGTTTGGTGGGGGAGAAGGCGCGTTTCCTCCGCAACTGCGGACGCCTCGATGTGATCGAGGCTGTGTGTCGGCACGAGGTTGGGTACCACTCCGCACACCATTTCATGCAACCCGACAATGAGTACGAGCAGGTATTCACTCCCGAACACATGGAGTGCGAGTCGTGGGACCGCGCTTTGACCAGGCTCGTGGCGGAGGAGGCGCGTGGTTTGCACGATGTCGCGGAGATCTTCGGCACGCGTCCGGTGACCTGGCTGCGCACCTACGGAGACTGGGCACCCCAGTACCTGACGGCTTTGGAGCGCCTGGGTATCGGTGTGTATGCCTATGGCCCCCCCTTCCATATTGTCGATCCACAGCCGATCTGGTACTGCAACCAACTTGTGATCGCCAACCCGCGCATGAGCTACGAATCCAATCTGCATCGCACGGACCTGACGGCCGAGGAGAAGCTCGACGAGCAAAAACGCGTTTTTCTTTCGCATTTGGAGAGTGGTACGGAGCGACTGGGAATCGTCACACATCCCACACGCTTCATCTCGGACATTTGGTGGGAGGAACCCAATTGGTGGAATGGAATCGTGGATGCACCACCGCGTGAGCACTGGGTCGCACCGCCTCGCTTCGGTCCGGAGAAGATCCGTGAACTGCTCTGGATCGTCGATGAATTCCTCTGTTTTGTGAGCGGGTTGGCGGAGGTGGAGCCGATGACCTTTCGGCAGTTCTGGGACGAGCGTGAACCCACCCAGAGCTGGTGCTCCCGCAGAGAAGTGCGCGCGTTGGCAAAACAGTGCCTGGAGGCGAATCGGCCCTGCGTGGTCAAACGGGACTCTGGCACATTTCTCAGTCCCGCCGAGTTGTTTGGCGTATTGCTTTTCGCGCTCGCCAATCCAGATGCGGAGGACGTGCCTGTGCGGAAGTTGATCGGTCCCACGGAGGAGCCCCATGTCGGGGAGATCGATCGCGGCGCTCCGATGGATGCCTTCTTGGCCGACTGCCAGCGGGCGGAATTGTGCCTTCGCGATTCGGGGCGCGTGCCCCACCGGGTGGAGATGTGTGTTGGCGCTGTGGGGCCGGGATCGTTCCTCCTCGCGATGGCTGCGGCGTTGTCGGTGGATCCGGCGGCAAATGCCGTGCCCGTCCACACGATCGACAACCTGCCAGCACCCATGCACGAGAACGACTACGAGACGCTTGCCAGTCGCCCCCCCTGCTGTTATATCCAGAAGCGTGGAGAGTTCGCGTTCCCGCGCACAATTCGCTACGGGCAACTCCAATACTGGACCGTCAAACCCGCATGAATGAGGCTGGAGAGGGAATCGATCCCGTCCCGGTCCTGATGGCGAGCACGATAGAAAAGCCGACCCAACCAGCTGCAGTTGCGGACTTCGCAGGATGGCCCACAGAGCACAAACGATGGAGATCGAGACCATGGGATTCAATGGACTGGGTATGAATCTAGGCAATTTGGCGCGTGTGTCGAAGGCGAAGACCCGGTCGATTTCTCCGGAGAACTTCACCGGCGAAAAAGGCAGAGGGGGCATGGCCACGGAGGGCACGGGGGCAAACTGCGCCCGGGAGCTTGGCCAGGGCTGGAAAATCTCGCCCTCAATGAGCATCGAGGCGGGAGAGACATTCACAATCG
This sequence comes from Lentisphaeria bacterium, assembly GCA_023145395.1. Taxonomy (GTDB): domain Bacteria; phylum Verrucomicrobiota; class Lentisphaeria; order Oligosphaerales; family Lenti-02; genus JAGLDW01. Next base: position 3,800 of record JAGLDW010001117.1, read on the forward strand.
CCGATATCGAAGGCAGCGGCGCCATTCAGCAAATCTGGCTCACGCCCACGGGAACCTGGCGCTATAGCATCCTGAGAATCTACTGGGACGACCAGGAGCAACCCTCGGTCGAATGTCCCTTGGGCGATTTTTTCTGCATGGGTTGGGGCACATTTGCTCCGCTGACTTCGCAGCCTGTGTGCGTGAATCCCGGCAGCGCCTTCAACTGCTATTGGGAGATGCCCTTTCGCACGCGCTGCCGGATGACGTTGACGAACATCGCGCCGGAGGCGATGCGATTGTACTACCAGATCAACTACACGCTGACCGAGGTGTCGGCCGACGCAGCCTACTTCCACGCCCAGTTTCGCAGAACCAACCCACTACCGTACAAAGAGGTGTATACGATTGTCGATGGCATCGAGGGGCAGGGTCAGTTTGTCGGAACCTATATGGCCTGGGGGGTGAACAACAAGGGCTGGTGGGGCGAGGGGGAGATCAAGTTCTTTCTTGATGGAGACGAGGAGTTCCCAACCATCTGCGGCACGGGGACCGAGGATTATTTCTGCGGCTCCTACAACTTCGAGAACAAGACGACGCATCAGTACCAGGAGTTCAACACCCCCTATGCGGGGATGCATCAGGTGATTCGTCCGGATGGACTCTACGCGAGTCAGCAACGCTTTGGGCTCTATCGCTGGCACATTTGCGACCCGATCCGCTTCGAGCAGGATCTGAAAGTCAACATCCAAGCGCTGGGCTGGCGCTCTGGCGGTCGCTACCTTCCCTTGCAGGACGACATCGCCTCTGTGGCCTTCTGGTATCAGACACTGCCCACCGCCCCCTTCCCCGAACTGCCCTGCAAGGACGCTCTCGAGGTGAACTGAGCCATCTCGCACTCGAGATCATGGTTCCCCCCGGACAAGCTACGCGGGGTCCTTGTGCGAGATACTACCTGTAGTCCCCATTATTCTGTGGGAACGGCGCCTATTTCGTTTCACAATGCTGGCGGCACCATTGGAGCAGGTCTTCTCGTGTGCTGGGAGGCGAGGGCTCGCCGATTGCCTCGAACAGTTCGCGCCACCCATCCATCAGGGGGAGCGCGCCCCAGGCAGTTGTCAGGTGATTCACAAGCCGGAATGTGGCGAGCCCGTCGAACCAGTTGTGGAATGCGCGGATCCGGTCCTGCGGAGTTTTGAACTGGCGTTGAAACCCCCTCCACACTTCCGTGAAACGCTTTGCTTCGAGGAAGTCTTCGGCCTCGGGGCATTCGCATCGTTCGAACAGACCGGCGGCATTTGATTCAGGGTGTTCGCACACGGCCGCGAGAAGGCGCCTGACGACAGCGATAGCGCGCAGGGGATAGACGCTGAAATCGGGGGCATCTCCGTGCACCGCCTGCCTGAGTCGGGGACCTGTGCCAAAAGGAACTCGATCGGAGAGACGAGAGGAGGGATGGACGCAGGTTTTTCGGAGGGTTGCGACCCCTCCCGTCTTCGCTAGCTGCTGCATGAAGTAGAAGTCCTCCCCCGCTTGCCGTTTGGCGGACACACCGTCTGCTCGCAGGTATCCTTCGAGAGTGCACACCATAGTGGAGCCCACCGTGTGAAAGGCATAGGGGGAGCGCGCCCAGCGCAGTGCCTGCGTGTAGTGGTGAATGTAGAGTTCGTAGCAGTCGATCGCTCTCTGCCCCTCTGGGGTGTCCGCCGGTTCATGTGCGAAGCGGATGGCGCCGCCGGGGCATCCAGATGCCAACAACTCGTCGGCCGCCGCAAAGTAGTTTGGCTCCACCAGGGTGTCGGCATCCAGATGAAGCAAGACTGTCTTCCTGAGACGTTCGGAGAGTTCGGTGTCCTTTGTGTGGTTGCGCACAGTGGCTAGCACGCTATCGCATCCCAGTTTTCGCGCCATGCCAACTCCTCCCTTGGCTGGCAGCGCATTTCCTTCGCTGGCAGCATCAATCCAGAGTATCGGCAGGGAGGAAGAGGAGGCTTCATCGCGCAAGAATTGGAGCATGGCGAGGTTCTGCCGGTATGCTTCGCACTCGGCATGGGTCTGCAGCATTGCAGGTGCGCGGTTGTTGACGACGACCAGCACGGCCACCTGCGTGCCCATGTCCACCTTGCAGCATTGCAGCGAGCGGATGGTGGCGGGTAGAAAATCGGCTTCGGCGTAGCAGGGGATGACGACCCAGAGACAGATCTCCGGACCAAGGTCGCGAGACAGTGGGCGGATGAGGGCGCGTCTGCGAAGGTACTTGTCTACATTGGACGGCATCGTGCACCGGCGCGTGTAAGGGACCTCTGCTCGGGTGGTGGATTCACGCGCGGATCCACCACGGGAGCATGAATCGCTGGAAGGGACTCTTCCGGACAGCCTTCTACCAGACGGGGAGATCGCCCTTGGGAGCCGCTTCGACCTCGCCTGGTTTCGCAGAGGCCCTGGATCCCTTCAGCCTCGCCCTGCCAGACTTTTTCTTTCTGGTGTCCGAGCCGGAATTTGAGGATTCGCCTTCGCCAAGCTTGATCAGAATCACCCTGCTTTTCACGTCAAACAACCGATCCTCGACACGGAGTGTAATGGCGATGATGCTTGGGCTCGGTGTGCTTGTCATGCCGCCAATGAAGCACCGTTTCCCTTGGAAGTGCGCGTGCCCCCGGCGGTTGAAGAACGTCAGTCTCTTGGGCTCCGTCGATCCATCGGCATCCATGATCCACAGCTCTGTGCTCAGACTCTTGTGCCAATTCTTCGCGCCTGCATCGAAGTAGTGTATTCTCATTCCCTGGCTACTGCTCCAGATGATTTTCTTGCCGTTTTTCGAGTAGATGGGGAAGCGATCCCAGGCTATGGGAGAGTTGGTGAGCCTGCGCAGTTGTTTGCCCTTGTTCTCGATCACGTAGAGATCCATTCCATACCACGGCTGTTTGGCATCGAGATTGCCGGAGAACAAAATGCTGTCGCCACTTGGGGAGAATCCGTAGCTCTCGTAGAAATCCTGTGATTCTCCGGGCATGAATTCCTGGATGCCCGTGAGTTCGGCTTTTGCTCCATTGTAGCTGAGTTTTCCCATGTAGAGGGCACGTTGCCGCCATGGCGACTTGGTCTCGATGCGCCCTGTGTTTCCGCACCAGAACAGGCGTTTTTTGTCTGGAGAGACATGGGGCATGGCGACGCCCTTTGGCCTGCGCGTGTCGGTGGGGACCTTGGTGAGTTGCCAGAATATCGAACTGTCCTTGTTGCCGAGCCATATGTTGCAGTGCAGGCCGAATCCGGGGATCGTCTGATTGAAGAGACCGCTCCCCGCGTTCTGTGCGGTGAAGACGAAGAACTGCCCATCCTCGGCCCAGTTTGGGTTCCCGCAATGTCTGCTTGTGCTCGCATCGGGCATGTTGAGGGTGACGGCGGTGAGTCGGAATCCATCCGGGGTCGCCGAGTACACATTGTAGTATTGGTTGAGCCCTCGCCGCTCGAAGAGGATGCGGTTGTTCTCTTCCGACCAGTCGATGGTCAGCGCTCCGTTGAACGTGTCTCCCAGCTCGACGAGACCGTGGACGTAGATATCTTCATTTGGCAGGTCCATGACAGACGTGCCGTTCCCTTGCGGCTTTGGAGCGGCCATCAGCGCGGCGCCCATGGCCAGTGCGATCAGAGACAAAGGAAGCTTGTTGCGGGGGAATGTATTCATTTTGATCTTCTCCGTTCCAAATTGCAGTCAGCGAAGCGTCCGGACATGCTGATGGACGAATCTCGGCTTCTCAGAGGGTCTATCGTTCACAGCAACGAATATAGAGTAGGGAAACTGAACGGGCAAGGCACCGCGCTTGGTTGTTTACGTCCGAGGCTCTTGCAGAATCCCACGTGGCCGCGCGGCTCGCGTGGGGTTCTGCAGGAGCCTCGTCCACTAGTTCGTCGCGAGTTCGTCGGGATAGTTGGCAAAGATCGGATGCTTTTGTCCGTAGCGTCGGATGGTTGCGCTCCAAAGCTGGCGGGCGGGGGTTTCCCCGATCAGACCGAGATCGCCGGGCACCCTCAGCCAGGCCATCTGCTCGAACTCCTCGGCGAGTTGTCCTTCACTCCAGCCTGCATAGCCAATGAAGAATCTGCATTCCTCCGCGTTGAACTCCCCTGTCTGCATGCCATTCGTCAGGCGGGCAAAGTCTCCTCCCACCCAGATAGTCTCCCCAACTTTGTGGGCTCCCTCAAGCTGTTTCCCGTAGGGATGCAGAATCTGCATGGCCTCGGGTTGGACAGGTCCCCCCTGGAAAAGTCTCGGGCAGGGAAAAGGCAGGGCGCGCATGCTCTCCTCGTCCAGTTCCAGGGGATGGTTCAGGACGAGTCCGTAGGTGCCCTGCTCGTCGTTGTGGTCGCAGACGAGCACGACACTCTTGTGGAATGTTCCCCCGGGAATGGTGAACGTGGCGGCGATCAGGTCGCCGGTGTGAACCGTGGTCTCCATGGCAGCTTGCCGCGTCAGCGACGTTTTTTTCTACCTCCCGGTTTTTTACCCGCGCCCTTCCCGCCCTTTTTCCCCTTCTTGAAATAGGCTCTGAACGTATCCTCGACCGGAGTGTTGTACACAAATTTTTGAAGCACCTTCATTTTGCGGTGCTGTCCTTCCATGGCAGTTTGCGCCTTTGCCAGCGCCTGCTGGTACTTCCCCGAGTTTCTTGCTTCGAGTTTCTTCTGGGCCACTTCGGCCGCCTCTTCCGCGATTTCGGCGGACTCCGCATGACGTGTCGCGATGGGGTCGTATGCTTCGCGGAACACCTTGCCATACTTTCTGCTGACGCTCTTGAGCTTCCTCGTCAGTCTCTCGGCCTCTTCGGGATTGGGTGGCGTTTCCCCGTCTCCCTCTTCCGCCCGTTTGAGGTCGCTGGTCAGATTCTCGATGTAGATCCGTCCCTGCACGAGCTTGGGGAAGCTCTTGGCGAAATTGCGCAGCGTGCCTTCCTCCAGGAGGTTAGGCTCGATGAGGCGCTCCAACAGCATGAAATCCGGATCCCGGGCACAAAACAGCGGTTCGCCCAACTCGATGAGGGTGTCCACTTTCAACTCCAGGGTCTCAAGTGTTTCGCCGAGTTTGTCGAGTTCTCCATCGATCTTCGCCGTGTCACGCTCTCTTTCCTGCAGTTTCTGGAGGATGCTCAGTAGCCGTCTCTCCTTCTCCTGTCTCTTCTCACGCTCTCGTTCCAGCGGTCGGAGCTTTTTCTTAGCCGCCTTCTCCAGCTTCTCCATGTCTTTGGTGAGTTCCTTGCCGACCACCCGAGCTTCCTTAATGGCTCCCTTGCGACGTCGCAGCCCCGTGGTGAGGGCAAGGCTTCGAAACTCCCTGTATAGCGTGTCGATCTCGATCCTCTTCTCGAGCAGCTCTGGACAGACCTCCTTGGCATTCGTCAGAGTCTCCTTGTCGAGAAAGAGATCGGCCTCATGATCCTTTTTCTTGCGTCCCTTCTTCTTCGGAGTTTTCTCCGCTTCTTTTTTCCCCTCTTTGAGCTTAGCCTCTTTCTTGGCGGCTCCAGGGGTGTCGCTTTTTCGCTTGCCCTTCCCTCCCTCTTTCGCTGCGAGGATCCCGCAGCAGAGCAGTGCCAGCATCGCGAGAAAGGAAGAAAGTTCTTTGTGCAGGTTTTTGCTGATTCGCATGTTGAGTCGGTCCTTTTTCCGTCCACGTACAGAAGAGGCTTTCCTGCACCGTTCCAACTGAAAATCAAGTATACATGGAGGGTGTGTGAATGCAATATTCCCCCATCTCGCCGGGCTTGTGGATTTGCATCAGGCATCGCCACCGATGACAGTCCGCAGAGCGTCGCCGTCGAGGATGCGGATCGTTTTTCCATCCACCGACACGAAACCGGCAGTCTGGAATTGTCCAAGCGTGCGGCTGAGAGTCTCCGGGGTGACGCCCAGGCGTCCGGCGAGGATTTTCTTCGACTCCTCGAGGCGCACGCAGTTGTCCTTGGCATGGACAAGGAGATGGTCCGCGAGTCGGGCATCCACGTCCTTGAGCGACAGATCGTCGGCCAGCTTCACCATGTGCCGGAGCCGTCGCGAGAGCGCGGCGAGCATGTTCAGGAGAATCTCCGGTTTCCGGCGGGCTTCCCGGAGAAAGGTCTCGCGGGTGAAGCACAGCAATTCCGTCTTGACCAGCGCGCAGGCGTGGGCGGGGTAGCGTGTCCCCTCGAACACAGGCACCTCCGCGCACGGTTGCCCGGGGGTCAGAATGTGGATCACCTGTTCGCGCCCGTCCTCCGACAAGCGATAGATCTTGATCTTTCCCTTGGCGACGATGAA
>JAGLDW010001118.1 GCA_023145395.1 Lentisphaeria bacterium
CGCAGGGTCTCGGCGTCGAGCCCGCTGAACAGCGAGCAGCGCCGCAGGGCAGCCTCTTTCTCAACGTCATGCAGGCGAATCGATTTCATTGCGTCTACTCTTGCGCTTCGCGCGGAAAAGTCACCTTTCGCCCATCTTTTTTCACATTCCTTGACCCAGATCAAGATTTACGAGGTCGCATGCATGTAGTTTTTCTCATGCAAAACAGAGAAAGTGGACGGAGTCGCCAGAAAGACTGGTCGCGAAAACCTTTTCGCGGCGGATCTGGACAACACATTCAGGAGACCATGAGATGAAACGCAAGATTATTCAGATTGACCGAGAGAAATGCAACGGCTGCGGCAACTGCATCACGGGTTGCGCGGAGGGGGCATTGGCACTGGTCGATGGCAAGGCGGAGATCGTCAAGGATCTGTACTGCGATGGTTTCGGCGACTGCATCGGCACCTGTCCGACTGGTGCGCTCTCCTTCGAGGAGCGCGAAGCCGACGCCTTTAACCCATCCGCCGTCTTGGAGCATGTTCGCACGACCCGCGGCGCTGCGGGTGCGGCGGAGTTCGAGGAGGCGCACAAGCGTCACGAGGAGAAGGCCAGCAAACCCAAGCTGTCGCTGGGCTGTCCCGGCACGCAGGCGAAGACGCTGCAACGGGTGGCGGCGGCCCCAGCCCCGGCTAGTGCCGACACCCCGAAGGTGATCCAGTCCGAAATCACACAGTGGCCCATTCAGCTGCACTTGGTTCCACCGAACGCGCCGTTCTTCAAGGATCGCGAGTTCGCGCTGATCAGCACCTGCTCTCCCTTGGCCGCCCCAGACGTGAACTGGCGGTTCGCCTGCGGACGCGGCCTCGCCTTGGCCTGTACGAAGCTGGATCGCACCGAGGGGTATGTGGAGAAGCTGTCGGAGATCCTGTCGGATCCCAGCATCCCCAAGATTATTGTTGTGCGGATGACCGTGCCCTGCTGCGGGGGGCTCACCCGCATGGCGCTCGAGGCCGCTCAGCGGTCCGGGCGTTCGGATCTTGTCGTTGAAGAGGCTACAGTGAGTCTCGAAGGCGATATTATGGAAGTGAAGCGGCTCAAGTAGATATTCTCGATCAGGAAATCTTGTCCCAGAACCCTGCCGGAAGGCGAAACAAAGAGAAGGAACAGCATCATGTCGGACAAAATGTTCTGCTACCAGTGCCAGGAAACCGCAGGCTGCAAGGGCTGCACGATCAAGGGCGTCTGCGGCAAGCCGTCGGACACGGCCGCCCTGCAGGACGCGCAGGTCTACGCGCTGAAGGGCTTGGCTAGTGTTGCGGAGGCCGTGGGTACGGACGAAGCGGTCAAGGCCGCCGGACAGCTCTCCCTGTACGGTCTGTTCGAGACCATCACCAACGCCAACTTTGAC
>JAGLDW010001119.1 GCA_023145395.1 Lentisphaeria bacterium
CGGAGCGGCAGGTTGTGTCCAAACCAAGTGATGTAGACGAAACAGGAAACTGGTGAAGACATGACACATTCTCTCAAGCTTCTGGTGTCTCTGCTGGTGCTCGCCAGCGGCGGCACTACCACTGCGGACATCGCGTGGGAGTTCAACGGCTCTGCGACCCCCGCAGGAACCGCCCTCGAACTTGTCGCGGGAAAGCCTGCCTTCGTGAAGCTCGAAAATGTACAGGCATTGGCGCCCGACTGCGCTCTCGAATGGGCCGACGCTCCCATTCTGACCGTGCGTCCGGAACTGGAGATCCGCTGCCGCTTCCGCCTCGACGAACCACCCGCCACCCCACAGATACTCGCCATGAAAGATGGCGAATACATTCTCCGCGTAGACTGGCGGAAGGAGGGCGGTCATCTGTCCTTCTTCGTCCAGATCGAGGGACAATGGGAACCCCGACTGCGTGGCCCCATTGTCAAACTGGGAGTCTGGTACGACGTGCGTGCGCTGTGGACAGGCACCGAACTGCATATGAACGTGAATGACCAGTTCTACAGCCGCAGACGCGCGGGAAGAACGAGAGCCAAGGATTCCCCACTCCAAACCGGCCCCATCTCCGGCGTGATCGACCGTCTGGAGATACGCAATCCCGGCTTCGACCGCGCAACCATCCTGACGGGCCTCGTGAACAGAGATGCGGCGACTTCGGCAAAAAAACGTTTCGGTGGCGCAGCCGGATGGAGCGGTTGGCGGACACTCGGTGGCGCAATCTGCGAAGTCCGCAAGAACGGCGCCGCCTCCCTCTCCTGCCCGACTGGGTCTTCCATGTTCGTCAGCCCCGCGCTCGCACTGGATCTCACCGCCCTGCCCTTTGTCTGCCTAGAGATCGAGGCGCCGGGGCCGGGATGGACCGGCCATCTCGATTTCATGACCGACACAGGTGCGGACAGCATTGCCTTCCAACCCCTTGGCGACGGGCGACCCACTCTTGTCCCAGGGGTGGGATCCCAAAGCTGGATTGGCACACTGCGCCGCCTTGCGCTGAGCTTCAGCGGCGGCAAAGGCACCGTCGTTGTCAAACAGCTCGCGCTCGCCGATCGCGCCGTGGGCACACCCTGGTTCTACATCCGCGACTTCGCGCCAGGTCGAGCCAAACTGCGCCCCGGACGGGAGGAAACAGTCATCGTGGCCGTCAAGAATCTTGGGGGCGAGGCGGAAAACGTCCGCCTGCGCCTGACCGTGCCGGAGGGTCTCGAGATCCTGGGCGAAGAGGAAATGATCATCCCCTACATGGGGTTGAACGACTTCGACATGGGAACTTGGCGCGTCAAAGCCGAACGCGTCGGCATCTTCACGGTCACGGTCTCCATTTCGAGTGCAAACGCACCCACGCGCCGCCAAAGCCTCAACCTGCTCTTCGAACCTCTGCCCCTCCTACCCCTAGGCGTCGGCCTCCCGAAGCCCATCCCAGCCCAGAGCGACTACACCGGACTCATGCACTACTGCGCCCTCTGGAAGGAAGGCACGCACTACGGATGGAAGCGCATCGAGCCCTGGCCCGGACGCCGCCCCGCCATTGGCTGGTACGACGAAGGCACCCCCGAAGTCGCGGACTGGCATATCAAGTACGCACTCGAACACGGGGTCAATGCCTTCATCTACTGCTGGTACAGAGCCCACTACGAACCGGAGATCGAGCACACACTCGGACACGCTATCCACGAGGGTCTCTTCAACGCCAAGTATCGTGACCTGTTCCAGTTCTGCATCATGTGGGAAAACGGCTGCGCGAAAGGGGTGAAGGACCAGGCCGACCTGATGAACAACCTGCTGCCCTTCTGGATCAAAAACTACTTCACTCATCCATCCTATCTCAAGATTGGCAACATGCCCGTGCTCTTTGTCTGGCGTCCGCGGAGACTCTTCCCTCAGCTCGGGGGGACAGAAGGAACCCGCAAGGCCTTCGACGCCATGCGGGCACGCTGCCGCGAGGAAGGCTTTGCGGGACTGCGCATCATCGCCTGCATGAATGGACCCGACGACAATTTTGGAAAACAGATCCAGGAAAGCGGATGGGATGCCGTATCCGGCTATCACTTGCGCCCCAGTGGGGTCTCCAACGCAGGCGTCGATCCCGATGGCATCCCGTTCCAGAACTACACCGACGTGCTCTCGCGCTACAAGAAAACCTGGGAGAAGCGGGATGAATGCACCGGCACTGTCCCCGACATCCCCAATGTCGTCATGGGCTGGGATCCACGTCCTTGGACAAAAGCGCGGCGTGGAGGCTACATCGCCGACCCGAAGACAAAGAACTTCGAAAGCGCCTGCCGCGAGGCCAAGGCGTTGATCGACGCCAAGCCAGCTGGCCGATGGGACAGCGGACTCGTCGTCTTCGACAACTGGACAGAGTTCGGCGAAGGACACTACATCGAGCCCACATCCGGACTCGGGTTCTCCTTTCTCAACGCCATCAAGCGGGTGTTCTGCAAGAACTGGGCGCCGGAAGCTCTCACCGACATCATCCCGGAGGATCTGGGAATGCCACCCCCGCAGAAGCGCTATGAAGAGGTGCGCGCCGGATTCGGCGACAGAATGCCCTGGCAACCGAGACGCATCACCGGAGACCTCCTCGCCGACTGGCAGTTCGAGAAGGTGGTCAACGGCAACTACCTCGACTCCACCACGAACGACAATCGACTCCCCACTGGGGGCACGACTCTCGAACCAGGCCGTGGCGGACAGACGCTGCGCTGTGGTGCGGGGGGGGCGACTTGCACCGCGCCTGCTCCCTTCTTCCCCCCAAGCGGAATCACCATCGCGCTCTGGTGCAAACCAGAGCAGCCCGCGCAGAGCGACCGATGGATGCTGAACACTGTTGCAACGGCCAATTCAGGGTATCGACTCGGCCTCGGAGGAGGACATCCGGTGTGGCAGGTTCCCAAGGAGAGCTGGAGCCACGGACTGAGAGGTCCAAAAGCACTGCCCGTGGGGAAATGGTCGCATGTCGCCGCCACCTTCGACAACCGCACCATGCGTCTCTATGTCGATGGCGCAGAAGTCGGCACACTCGAGCGCTCCGGTTTCATCAACCCCGGGCGCGAAGTGACGCTGGGAGGCTACAGCGCCAGCCTGGATCGCGCACGATTCCTCGGCTGGCTCGACAATGTGCGCATCTACCGCCGTGTCCTCGCGCCAGCGGAAATCACCGCTCTCGCACGAAGAGAATAGACCCGGCGACGGCGAACCATCCCAGCGTGTGACTGGCCGAGTGTTGACGGTCATGGTGGCCCAGGTCAGGAGATCATAGCGATCCCATGGAGAATTGGAGTGCTGGAGGAGTGGAGCATTGGTGGTCAACGAGTTACAGATTTCCAGACTAGTGCTAGAAGTGCAAACTCCCTTTCCAAATCGGTTGGTCTTCAGACGTCGTCGCACAACGCAGTTCGAGTTCAAAACGGCATTCCATGACTCCAATACTCCACCACTCCGGCATCCTGTGGGATGACTGTGTCAGGAGATCGTGGCTGCAAAGCGATCAATGAGGCTGAGAACATCCTCCCGGCGGGCAAGTGCTGCGACCCACTCAGCGGGAATCGCGCAATCGTCTCCCGGGGCATGAACTCGACGGGGACGCCAAGCGCATCGCCGACAACCAGCCCCGCAAGTCCACCGCAAATCCGCTCGCCCACCTCCACTCCCAGTGCCATCTCACACTCCTTTGACATCTTGAATCCTCAGCGCCGAATGCCACCCTTCCCCCGCCGGGGAAACGTTCGAGACCTGTCTTTGGGATTCGTCGCTCGCTCCTTGCCATCGGTGCCTTTGGAACCAAATGGCCTCTTGCGGATCACAGACTTCATCGACATCTTGTGTCGGCCAAGCGCCGCCTGCACAGGGCTGGAACAGTTGATGAAATGCTTCCGAGACAGCTGCCGCGACCCGCTCAAATAGGCGAGAACGCCCCTCACAAACTCAGTTTCAGGCGAGGTGGCATCCCCAAAACGCCGGTACAGTTCAACCATGGCCAATTCCCGAATGGGAATGCTGCGCTCCTTCGCAACGCCCTCCTCGGTCACGCTCACGGTCACATGGTCAGGCGCCACGGCCAAAATCCTCCCCTCGACAGTCTCCCGATCAGCCATGCGCAAGATCACTGTCCTGCCCCTGTCCCTCCGCAGCGACTTCATGATCCGCCCAGGCAACTCATCCACTGCGTCGGCCACGGCCTGGAAGGCGTTCGTCTCGGGCGAGTACGCTGCATACTCCTCGGCGGCGGCGAGGCGCCCAAGCAGCTTGGAGGCGGGGGCAGCCTGTAGCTTTAGCAGATCGACAAGCACCTTCTCCAGAGCCCGGTTGTAGCGTGGGCGCACACCAATCGCGGGCTGAGACCCGCTCCCGACAGGCGGCGAGGCTTGGTCCATCACATCTGCCCCAGTTTCAACCATTTCGCTTGGCTCGCCGTGCCGGTCCTCGCCATCTCGTGCAGAGCGCACCTTGGCGATTCCCCGGAGAACGACCAGCGCACATAAAACAGCCAGCACGACCAGCACGATTCTTTTTTTGGACTTTCTCCCCTCCTTGTCCGAGTCCCCGCCCTCCGACGGCGCGCTGTACTGCACAGTTTGAGCGATAGTGGTTTCCTCTTTCCGCTTGAGACGCAGGCCGGGAGACGGTGCGCTCGCAGCAACTGCGGTTCCCAAGGCATCGCCGGCCAGCACGGTCTCAATCGCTTTCTTGACCACCGCCCAAGATTCAGGACGATGGTCCGGAGCCTTGGCCATCATCCACTCGACAAGCCGTACACAGTCGTCGGAAAGGTTCGGATTGTGCTCGCGCGGAGAGCGCAGCGGATCCCGGATGATCATGGCGATCAATTTGCCCACGCTCGGCGCCTCGAAGGGACGAACCCCAGTGACCAGACGGTAGACAGTGGCTCCCAGTGAATAGATGTCGGCACGGACATCGAGCGATTCTCCGGACGCTTGTTCCGGGCTCATGTAGGCAGGAGTCCCCATGACGCGTCCGGTCACAGTCAGGTTCGTCTCCTCGGACATGCTCTTGGCCAGGCCAAGATCCATCAGGTGAACCTCGCCGCGGCGATCGAGCATGATATTGGCAGGCTTGATGTCGCGATGCAACAGCTGAAACTCCTCCCAGGCGTAGCGCAACCCGCGTGCGCAGGCCAGCGCCACACCCAGCGCATCGCGTTCGGGCATAGGATGACCCTCGCGCTTGAGGGACTCCTCCAGATCCTCCCCATCGACAAAGGTCATGGCCAGATAATGAATCCCACCATCCGCGCCGGCTTCGTGGGCAGTGACAATGTTGGGATGCTCGAGCTTGGCGGTGAGCCGCACCTCGTGCAGAAACCGCTCCAGAAACTCTGGATCGCTCGTGTGCGCGGGGGAAAGCACTTTCAAGGCGATCGGACGATCCATGGAGAGCTGACGCGCCAGAAACACCTGTCCCATGCCACCTTGACCAAGCAACCGCTCGATACGGAACCCGCCGATCGTCACACCCTCGCCTAGCTCGGGCTTGGGAACAAGCACACTCTCCTGGCAGTTGGGACAGGAGATTTCTGCGCCAGTGAGTGACGCGTCACCCTCAAGACGCGTCCCGCACGAAGGACAGACAAACCGGAAATCCATCAATTTCTCCTGGAGAACTCAGCCTTTTGCGAATAACCCTAAAGTACGCCAGACGAGCTCGGAACACAAGTAACCTCTTGCCTCCGCGGTAACCCCTCAGTTACGTGGGGACACGGCGGTTGAGGGCAACCGCCCTCCAAGTGCTTCGGGATGCCGCTGGTGTTCGCCATCCTCGGTTATCCCACGAGACTGAGGGGTTACCCTCCGCGAAAGGCAGAATGAGGGAGGTGAACTCCGGACCGCGAATCCCACTGCTGAGCGGGACAGAATGCCCGAAGGTGGTGCGGGACGTCCCGGACCGCGAGCATGCCCTGCGAACTCCGCATGACCCGTCGCGAAAGGGACCCGTCATCGGTCATCGGTCATCGGTGAAGAATGCCTTGCGCGCAAGCACAAGACGACCAAAGCCGGTCTCGAATGGCGCAATAAACTCCGGGAGGTTGTGTGTACCTGGTTTCCCGATGATCGGCCACGGGGGCGAAGGTGCCAGCCAGTTGCCTGCCTCGTCGCGCATTCGGCTGTCTTTCCGTAAAATCCCCGTGTCCTGAGACCCCCTCACTCCTCCTCGTCCTGGTCGAGGCGAACCGTGCTCAAGGGCTGGGCGGATTCGGGCGAGCGTTCCTCAAGCCGGGGGTCGAAATCGGGCTGGTCCAGCACCGACGAGCCGGCCATGGCGAGATAGCGGGGCGAAACGAACTTCGGCGATGGGCTGAACAGATCGGACAAGACATCCTCGACCTGCTCGTTGTTCACCACCGTGCCCGTCTCCTTGAAAAACATGTCGATCTCGTTCGCAAGATCCTCACAGGTATCGTACCGCCGAGCCCGATCCAACTGCAGGCAACGCTCGCACATGGTGGCCAACCTCGGGTCGGTGCCAGTGAGATCGGGCATGGGAGACTTGGCCATGACCCGCCGTATGCGGTCGATCCTGTTTTTCTGGCGTGCCTCGACGCCAAAACGGTCGGTGCCAGTGAACAGAAAATACATGATCAGACCCATGTTGTAGATATCCGTGCGCCGGTCCAACGGAGTTCCCTGGAGTTGCTCCGGCGAGCAATACAAAGGATTCCCCGCACGCATGAAGCCGCTATCTGTCATGCGCTTCATCGACATGGCAATACCGAAGTCCGACACCTTGATCCGTCCGAAACGGTCCACTAGGATGTTTTCGGGCGAAATATCCCGGTGCACCAGTTCGAGGTGTTCACCGGACTCGTCGCAATGCTCATGCACATAATGCATTCCGCGAGCGATGCGGCCGATCACAAACAGCGCGATGTCGCGATTCAAAACAATCCCAAGCTCGCGCAGACGCCGGACGATGTCACGCAGGTTCCAACCATCGATGAACTGCATCACCGCATAGAAGACCATGTGCCCCCGCCGCCGACCAAGCCCCTGGATCTTCAGCTTGTCAGGATTCACGGTTAGCGCCTCCGACTCCAGCCGGTACATGGGAACCAGATTCGGATGGCTGAACAGCACGCTGAGCTGGACTTCGTTCAGGAAGCGGCTCAGACGATGGGGTTCGAAGCTGTCCTTCATGAACTTGAGCACCACGGGCCGACGGACATTGTAGGCGCTGATCTCGTCCGCCAGACAGGTAATGCCCATGCCCCCTTCGCCAAGCATGCGAACGATCTCGTAGCGGCTCTGCGAAAACAACACTGCACCGGGCAGGCGCAAGGCGCGTTCCTGCTCCTCAAAATGCTGGCGAAGGACCTCCGATGACGATGACATGTCCACTCCCTCTGAAAGTTCGGATCCAATCTGCGTCGGCAGTGCCGTCAGGGCAGATCGTCGTATGTGTAGAAGGCCAGCCCCGCAGTGGCCGCATGCGCGAGAATCGCGTCGAGAGCATTGAGGCGAATGTGGTGTCCCGGACCGTCCTCGCTGATGTTGTGCGCGTAGAAAACAACGATTTCGCCGCGCTTGGAAGCCCGGTCGAGCGCGCCAAAAATCGTTGCAAGACTGCGCGCTTGCCAGTCCTGGTCGCCCGCGTAGTCGATGCCGACGCCAACCAGACAATGTCGTCCCTTCACCTTCTCGAGCGGGGTGAAGATGGCATTGGTCTGCGCCAGACTATGTCCGGCTTTCGGGCCCGTGCCCGTCCGAAGATGGCGAAAGTGCGGGGCCAGCGCCTGGTCGATGGCCGCCGTGTGGCTACTGCACGGATAGGCGAAGCTTGTGGGGACAAACCCCGCCTCGCGCATCACCTTCAGTGCAGGCTCGATCTCCACCTCGAGGTACTTCTCCAGGGAACTCTCCTTGACGGTTTTCACGGCCACGCGGTGACGCAGACCGTGGCAGCCGATGGCATGCCCGGCGGCGCGCAACGTGCGCAGACCCGTGAGTTGCTCCGGACGCAGGCGGTCGAAGGAGGTCACAAAGAACGTCGCCCTCGCTCCGTGACGGGCGAACACTGGCATGGCAGCCAGCCATTGGGAGACAAACGCGTCGTCGAAGGTGAACACCACACCAGCCTTTTGCAGGGGCGGGGGCTCCAGCTTTGAAGCGCGTGCTTCCGGATCCGCGGAAACAGTCATGCCGACAGCTCCCATGATGACGATGGTCAGAATTGTGTGTTGAATGCGCATGTGCGTCAGCCCGGGCAATTCGCTTTGAGCCAGGCCAGGCAGGCCTGGTACCCCTCGGCCTTGTCCCCCTTGCCCTCCCATTCCGCCGTCCACGAACCACGATAGCCAGCGGCCACCAGTTCATCGACGGCGACGGAAAGCGGGATTTCGCCATCACCCAGCGCCTCGCCCTGATACTCCGCGCGCGCCCCCGTGCCATCTTTCATGTGCGTGTGAAGAACATAGGGCGCCAGCGCGCGGTAGATGCCCGGCAGATCCTCGACCGGATTGCCCCACCAGCGCAAGTTCATCGTGTCCAAATTCGATCCCGCGAAGGGAGAGGACACCGCTTCCAGCGCAGGCAGCAGAACCTTGGGGTTGTTGCTGACCACTCCGTGATTGTCCACCGCCATCTTCACTCCCATGTCCTCGCAGAAGGGGAGACAGGCCTTGAGGCAGTCGGCGATGGCGCCCGCCCACTTCTCTTCCGGAATGTCTTTGGGTTGTCCGCCCTCGGTGCGCAGCACATCCGTCCCGACAATCTGCGCCAGCCGGGCGACCTGCCGCATGCGTTCCACCTCCGCGGCGATGGCGGCAGTCTCCACTTGCACAAAATCATTCGCGGCTGTCAACGCCGAAGCGAAGATGCCGTGCTTGTCCAGAATCTCCCGGGCCTCGTGAGCGCGATCCGTCGAAAATTCCGCCCCCTTCGCCCAGACATCGGTGATCATCACCTCGACGCAATCAAAACCCGAATCCGCGGCAAACTTCACAAAATCCTCGAAAGTGTCGCCGGGTGTGTTGTAGTGAATCAATCCAAACGCCATTGTGATGACTCCCTTTTTGGCTCTCGCCCGCCGTCCGGCGCCATCGGTCGGACGTGTCGGGCATTCCAGAACAAATGTAGGCCCACCTCTCTAGGGTTCCAGCTCCAGCAAGAAAGTCAACGAACCAAGCCCGTGCACAAACTTCTCGACAAAGCAGATGCCCTTGTCTTCGACCTCGACGGCACTCTCATCGACTCCGAGCCTCAACATGCGGACGCCTTCAGGAAAGCCATGCGACTGCTCGCCAACTACGAACTGACCCCAGGCGATGTGCGCGAGTACAACGGCAACACGTGCACGGACCTGGCCAGGACACTGGCCCAACGACATGGTCTGGAGCTGGACGCCGATGAAGTCGCCGCTCTGAAATTCGAGATCCTCTACCGTGACTTCCGTACGAAATTCTTTCCGGGGACCATCGATTTCCTCCGGGCCTGGGCGCCTTTCCGGCCACTGGCCATCGCCAGCAACTCTCCCTTCCACTTCGTCCAGCGATGTCTGCGCGACGGAGGAGTGGAAGAACTCTTCGACGTGGTTGTGACCGTGAACGACGTGCGTGTTCGAAAACCCGACCCAGAGATGATTCTGCTGACGGCCGACCGACTGGGGCTGCCACCGGAGCGCACACTGGTTTTCGAGGACTCGGAACCAGGCATGCAGGCTGCGCTGAACGCAAACTCCCCAGTCGTGCTGCTCGACAATCCAGGCTATCACGTGCCGGCCAGGCGCCCCTCGACCGTGCCGGTCACCACCTGGGCCGCATTGACCGCCTCCACGGCAAGCAAACCGGCGAGCTGTTGACAGACAGGAGTGCAGACTGTGAAATCCCCTCCCAACATTCTCTGGATCCAAACGGATGAGCAGCGCCCGGACTCGCTGGGATGCTACGGATCGGATTGGGCCAGAACGCCGAACATTGACAGCTTGGCCGCGTCCGGAGTCACCATGCTCAACGCGTTCTGCCAGGCGCCCATATGCTCTCCCAGCCGGATGTCGCAACTAGCGGGGCGCTACCCAGCCGAACTCAATGCACTGTCCAATCTTGGCGCCGACCGGAAGCCACGCGAAGGTGTGCCGGAAGTGCTTCCTCCGAAAACGGTCACATTCCCGGAGATTCTCGCGCGGGCCGGCTATAGCACCACGACGATCGGCAAGACCCACACACCGCGGCATGAGCAAACCTGGCAACGGGACACGCGAATCACCATTTTCAGAAACGACGCCAGCTACACGGACCTCGGCGCCGCGCACGATCCCGAGGCATGCCGCATTGTCCAACGCCCCGGGGGACACCCAATCATCATCGGGGGCAGCTATCCCGAAGGCTGCAAACACCCGACCGCCGAAGTCACCGACCAATCCATCGCGTTCTTGGAGGTGAAAGGGAGGGAAAAGCCATTCCTCCTACGGATCAGCTACAATTCTCCCCACACCCCGGTCATGCCTCCCGCCCCTTTCGACCAAACCTATGACAACACAGATATTCCCGTGCGACTCTTCAGCAGAGCGGCATACGAGACGCGCTCGCGATGGGATCGAGCGATTGCGGACAGGGATCGGATGGACATGTTGTCTGCGGAGCAGCAACGGCAGGCATGGTACGACTACATGTCACTGGCCGCCTACGTGGACCATGAAGTCGGACGTGTGCTCGACTCTCTCGACCGCACTGGACTGCGCGAGAACACGATTGTCCTATTTTCTTCCGACCATGGACGCGCGCTCGGAGAATGGGGGGCGGGGGAGAAGTGCATGTTCGACGACCAGGTCTGGCGAGTGCCGTTCATCTGGAACTTCCCGCAGAAAATACCGGCAGCCAGCCGACGAGACGACTTGTGTGAATTGCGTGACACAGGCAGAACCCTGCTCGCGCTGACTGGACTGACAGAGAACATTCCAAAAACCTTTGGTGGCAGAGATCTGTTCAGCGACACGCCTCCGCCAAATGCCGTGTTCGGGCAGATTGGCTGGCCCGAACTGCGCACGCCGATTCTGACAAAGGAGGAACTCAGTTCCTACGAGAAGAGCATGCATGGGATTCCCGTCTACAATTCCGAACTCCGCCTGGCAGTGCGAACCGACAGGTACAGACTGGATGTCGGCTGGATGGCAAACGGCGAGAGGATTGCCGACCAGGACGGAAACCTGTTCGACCTCCAGACGGACCCGCATGAAACAATCAATGTGTGGGACGATGAGAACTTCGTCGATACGAGAACGGAACTGCTGGGCATGTTGCAGCAACATTATCAAGAGTTGAAGCTGGATCCTCGCCTGCTGCGCGCAGACAAGACCGAATAAATTGGTGGAGAGTGACACCGAAAAGGCCTATCCGACTTGCATCGAACACTATTTCATTGATATTTTCCGGCTCTGGATTATCGCTCTTGGTTCGCTGTACCCGCAAGGCGAATCGAGTGGGCGCGGGAAGCTCGAACCACACGCTGACCGACCGAAAACGTTGAATTGGAACCTAGGAGTAGAGACGTGAAAAGACATCTTCGCCAGTTGGTTATAGCCGCAATACTCTCCACCGGCGCCTTGCATGCCCAGATTGGGCACGTGCTGCAGGGAGCCGGAGTCATCAATCGTTCCATGGAAGGAGCCTCGACGGGAAATCCCGTCGACATGTGTGGCGCGCTGTATTGGAATGTGGCTGGTCTCACGCAGATGAAACGCTCCATGCTCTGCATGGGCAACGAGTTTTTCATGGCTGACCTCAACATGGAATCGGCGTATCCCGGCGGCATGATGCTGGGTGATCAGGACAGTGGATTCCCAACTTCCAGCATCCCGACAATCGGTGGCGTGTACAAACCAAAAGAATCCCGGTGGACATTCGCCATGGGCATGCAGAGCATCGCCGGCTTTGGCGTGGAGTACAACAGCGTCCGGCCCGGAGCTCCAAACCCCATTCTCTACCCCCAGTCAGCACGCGGATTCGGGGCGGTCAGCTCCCGCTACTCCATGGGGCAACTCACGCTGGGCGCAGCCTATCAAATGACGGAAGGACTTTCCCTGGGTATCGCCCCGGTGTTCGCCTATTCCCGGCTCGAAGTGGATCCCTTCCCCGGTGTCAGCCCCAATGCAAGCGGCTACCCGGACACGGATGAGGCCGACACCTACGGATATGGCGTGAATCTGGGTGCCCTGTACCGATTCAACCCGTCCTGGAGTGTCGGACTGTCCTACCGGTCCGAGATTGACTTTAGACCGTTTCAGTTCGATGCCACCTACCCGAACGGGGCAATCGACGAGTTCTCTTTCGACATGGACTTCCCCGCCATCGCCTCCGCTGGTGTGGGCTACACAAACCAGGACTGGGGCCTTACTCTGAACCTCGATCTGCGGCACTTGGACTATGAGAACACTGACGGCTTCAAGGAAGACGCAGAGTTCGACTCAACCGGTGCCGTGAAGGGATTTGGCTGGCAAAGCATCTGGCAAATTGCCTGCGGCGCACAGTTCAAAGTAACCGATCGCTTCACTCTGCGGGCGGGCTATTCCTGGAATGAGAATCCGGTGGAGAGCAATGTTCTCTTCTACAACATCCATGCAACGGCCATCATCCAGCACCACGCGTCGGTTGGCTTTAGCTATCAGGCAACCGAGAGCCTGATGCTGAACTTCGCCTATGCGCACGGCTTTGAAAACAGCCTGAGTGGCGAGATGCCCGGCGCTCCCGGATCCCGGGTCAAGACCACCATGAGCACGAACAGCTTCATGCTCGGACTTGGATACCTCTTCTAATCACCAAGAGGCCAAGAGCGCCAAGAGCGAGGGAGAACCGGAAGGAACTTGGCAATCCTGGAGACTTGGCCGTTCATCCGTACTGCCTCAGGCGCACCCCGTTCTTGCGGGGTGCGCTTTTGGGTTCCGTCACATCCAGATGATCAGTACGGCCATGGACGCGAAGAACAGCGCCAGCAGTAGTTTGCTGGGAACTACGTTGCGCTTGCTCCAATCCAGTAGGGCCTGCGTTTTCAGCCCCCGGTAGGTGAGGATGAAGACGATCACGAGCGGCAGGACGAACATGGCGTTGTAGGCGAGCAGGTAGAGCCACGACATTCCCACGGCCTTGCCCTCATCGATCAGCAGCACGAGTGTCGGTACGTACACCTGACCTGTGCAAACGCTCTCCAATGCCGTCACCAGCGTGCCGACGAGCGCGCCTCCCGCAAAAAGACTTCCCATCCCAACCCCGCGCCGCATGACCCTATGGATCCTCAGCTTGACGGAACGCGGCAGCTGCAACGTCACATCACTCGCCTTCCCCGTCCTGTGAAACACCCAGGCGTCTTTGAGCGAGAGCAGGGCCAGAAGAACGAGCACGCCCACCATGACCATCTCGATTGACTGTCTGACGGATTCGTAGCCAGACAGCAACTGCAGGGATTTGAGAAGCCCAAACCCCAGGGCCAGATAGACAGTGAACGAGGCGGCGCAAAAGCCGGCGCCCATCAGCAACAGTCCCGCTCCGCGCACCTTCGACAAAGCCAGCAGGCTCATGAAGAAGACAAGAGTCGAGATCGCGCAGGGGTTGACCCCGTCAATCAGTCCACCCAGGGCGACTACAAGCAAGGTCATGCGATTCAGCCGGGCCTCCAGCAGGGCATCGCGATCCGGGGACTGCACCTTCTCTGCCTCTGCGGGTTCGACCGAGTCCGAAGGCTGTGTCTGAAGCAGAGCGTCCAGTCGAGAGCAAAGCGCATCGAGCATCCCGTCCACATCACGGAATGCATAGGCTTCGTTGACGAAGATGTACGTTCGCCTGTCGTCGGTGATCTCCAGCTTGTCCTCAAGCTGAAACATGCGCAGCACATTGTCATCCTTCGACAAATCGCGTTCGACAAGCCGATAGCGACCGCCATACACAGCCTCGATCTCCGGCAGAATCTCGCGCTTGATGCGCTCGCATTCGGAGCATCCCCCCTCGGAGAAGAATTCCAGCGTGACGCGCGGGACATCAACGTCCCGCTGGGCGTGAACCGCACACACGCAGAGCAAGAGCACACAGAGCGCTCGGTGCAGAAAGGATCTCGTCCATGGTGCAGGCGCCCGTATCATTCGGGTGCAACCACAGTGGCTGTGACGGGTACGAGAATCTCCGG
>JAGLDW010000112.1 GCA_023145395.1 Lentisphaeria bacterium
CCCCGTTTCATTGCACATAAAAGTTCCCATACCTGTTTTACAGGGAGGCTGTAGGCTCCGGACTTGGCAGACATGTTGATTCCGATGGGAGCCCACCTACGTTATAGGGTTCAAGCAAGTTGCGGGTGAGTGTCTGTTGAGGTGATTGACGCCGGACACCAGCTCGCCGCACACGGTGTCGTCCCCCTTTTCACTTTTTGGAGCACACATTGGCTGCTAGACTTTTCTCCAAACTCAAGAGCAAAATCCGCGGCATTGTCGGCCCGAAAGACAACGAGGAAAGCGGGAAGAGCAAGGCGGCTGGAAAGGCTGCGGCACCTCGGTCCGCGAAGGAGGCACCTGCTGCCGGAGACAAACCCCGACGACGCGAGGATGCTGAAAAGAAAGCATCGCCTCGGAAACGTGGAGAAGGCTCTTCCCATAACCGGAGAAGTGAGCAGGGCGAGCGGGGGCGAGAGGGAGCGCGAAGAAGTTCACGGGAATCGGATCGCGGGCGCGGAGGCCGCGACGACCGCAAAGGCCGCGATGATCGCGATGATCGCAAAGGCCGCGGAGACCGCAGAGACCGTGCCGGAGGTTCTGTTGATCCCACAAGGACGCGTCGTGTCGAACCTCCTCCATTCGACGAATCCTGGGTTGTTCCACCAGCCGAGCGAGAATCCGAAGACGAAGTCTGCTTTCAGGATCTCGACATCAATCCCAGGATTCTCAAAGGGCTCCTTGAGGATTTGAAGTTCCGGGCCTGCACTCCCATTCAGGGAATGTCTCTTCCTCACACTCTGGCGGGAAAAGACCTTGCCGGCCGCGCTCAGACAGGAACGGGCAAGACAGCCGCGTTCCTCGTCTCCATTCTACATCGCCTTCTGGACCGTAATCCCGAGCGGAAGGCGAATCAGCCCTTCGCCCTCATGCTAGCTCCCACGCGTGAACTCGCCGTGCAGATCATTACGGACGCCGCGGCGTTGTGCAAGCACTGCGGAGTTCGCACTGTAGCGGTGTATGGCGGTATGAGCTACGATCAGCAACTGAACGAAATTGCCCAGGGAGTCGATCTCGTGGCCGCCACTCCTGGACGGCTTATCGACTACCTGCGTCAAGGCGCGATCGATCTCTCCCGCACCGAAGTTCTCGTGATCGACGAAGCGGACCGCATGCTGGACATGGGATTCATCCCGGATGTCAGACGGATCGTCTCCAGGCTGCCGGAGCCAAAGGACCGTCAGACGATGCTCTTCAGCGCCACGCTTTCGGGGGAGATCCTGAAGTTGAGTGGAAAGTGGATGCGGGAGAATCCCGTGAAGGTCGAGACAGATCCTGAGCAGCTCGTCGCCGAGGGTGTGCATGAAATCATCTATGCCGTCTCCGCCTCGGAGAAACTGGCTCTTCTCCTGTGGACACTGAACAACGAAGAATGGACCCGCGTGCTGATCTTCCGGAACCGGCGCCGGGATGTCGAGAACTTGTACTACAAGCTTAAGCGCTATGGGGTCAAGTGCGAGATGCTTAGCGGCGATGTTCCCCAGAAGCGTCGTATGCGCATTCTGGAGGAGTTTCGCAGTGGAGAGATGCCTGTCGTGGTCGCTACGGACGTGGCTGGGCGGGGCATTCACGTGGAGGGCATCAGCCACGTCGTCAACTACGATTTTCCATTCGACGCCGAGGACTATGTCCATCGCATCGGGCGCACCGGCCGTGCGGGCGAGATTGGCCGTGCGATCAGTTTTGCCGGCGATGACTGCGCATTCGTCATTCCGGAGATCGAGGCGTACATCGATCGCGAACTTCCGGTGCAAGTGCCGGAGGACGAGATGGTTCACCTTCCAGAACCGCCACCCCGCAAACCGGGCGAACGTCATGACGACGTGCCACCGAACAGGCGTCGCTCATCATCCGGCGACAATCGGGGAAGAGGCGGAGGAGGTCACAGGGGGTCGGACCGCAGGCGAAGCGG
>JAGLDW010001120.1 GCA_023145395.1 Lentisphaeria bacterium
CTTGCGGCGGGGTAGTTTATTCAAAGGACACAGGCAATTCCTTGCTGGTTTGAAGGCCACAGGCATCGCGCAACTCAACGGAAGTGGCAGACAGATCGAGTGTCCACCCGCTGCGCACTTCTTGAAGATGTCCGCCTGCCGCATTCACAGCATCAGCCATGAACCGCTGCACATCGTGAGCCGAGCCCACGGCACGTTGGCTGGAGGCAAGCTCGGCCTGGACTTCGCTGACATTCCTCTGTAGTCCTTCTTGAGAGAACATCGTTCGTGATCGCTTCTCCCGGTCGCTGGCCTTGTCCCAGTCGGCGTGAAGTCGTTCGCGATCCTCACGAAGATACTCATCGAGGCCGGGCAACAGATCTTGCTTCGCTCCGCCACTCTCTCGCAGCAATAGCCCTTCGAAGATCGCCTCTACTACTGCTTTGGTATCTGTTGGCACAGGAACGGAGATGCCAAGCGAGTTGCGAATGGCTTTGTGCTTTCGCAGCAGCACATCGAGGACGATGCCGTCGATCTGGTTGTCGATGCCATAGTAGGTGAGGGCACGTACAACTTCGTTCTGTTGCCCGAAGCGATCGACACGGCCTTCCCGCTGCTCATGGCGTGTCGGATTCCAAGAGAGGTCGTAGTGCATGACGGCTGTGAAGTTGTCCTGCAAGTTGATGCCCTCACTGAGACAATCCGTACAGACGAGTACACGTGAACTGTGCTCGCCCATAGCGCGGACGCGCTGTTCCCGCTCTGATGGCGGGAGACTGCCGGTGACCACTTCGATGTGTGTCTTGTTTCCCAGGCGTTGGCGAAGCTCATCTCCAAGGTATTCGGCTGTGGGAATGAAGCGGCAGAAGACAATGGGGTGGAAGCCGTCCTTGAGGATCTTCTTGATGAGATCCGCAGCCTTGACCATCTTGGCGTCGAGATCGCCTTTCAGCGCCTCAGCAGCACGCGCCAATTCCTGAAGTCGCCGCGTCTCGGAGACAGCCGCATCATCTTCTAGAGTCGTGTCGCCGCCAGGTGTGACATCGACGCCGGACAGCTCTTCATCCTCCCCTTGGTCGAGCACATGCATGCTGCCAACAGCGTCGGCTTGTTCCTCGGTCTCGGTTTCTGCCACTGGGCTTCGATTGCGAAGCGTCTTGGCTGCAGCCGCAGGGCTGGATGCCAAGGAGCGAAGCAAGGCAAGCGCCGACCACCAGCGCACACGTTGACGATGCGCGCCACCGGACTCATCCTGGGCGATCTCGCGTGCATACGCGAGGGCGCGCTCGAACAAGGATTTATATTCGGGTGTCAGCGTGTAGTGTTCTTCAGCTTCTTCGCGCCTTGGGAAGAAGGTCTCCGCGTCAAGGAAGTGTTCGATATCGACGCGCCTGCGCTGCACAAATTGCTGAGCTAGGCGGCGGCGAATCGATGTGTTGTGTTCTCCCGATAAGTCAGCCGGCAGATCCTTCAGATCATCACTGAGCAGAGCAAGCAACGATCGAAACGCCTCTTCTTTGCCGCTATGTGGCGTGGCGGTGACGAGAATGAGATGGCGATTCTCGTCTTCTGCTAGTTGACGCACGAGTTCGTTTCGTTGATGTCGGCCTCTCGTTTCTCCAGCTGCAAACGCGCACGTATGGGCCTCATCGACAATAACTAGCTCTGGGCAGCGGCGCAGGAAATCATGTCGTCGTCGTTCGGCCTTGATGAAGTCGAGCGAGACAACGGT
>JAGLDW010001121.1 GCA_023145395.1 Lentisphaeria bacterium
AGTTCGCCTGGGCTACCCAGATCGCCTGCGCCATATGCCTCGCTGGCATCACACCAATGGGTGATATCGTCGTTGAGCTCGGCGTCGTAGCTCATGGTGGAGAGCTGGGCCGAGATGCCAACGCCGCCGCCTGGCCAGCTTGACTCCGTATCGAAGGGCAGGATGTCGATCACGGTGTTGTCTGCGTAGCAAGTCAGTGAGAGGTTCTCTGGGGCACCGTCGGATATCTGGATGGCGGTCCCCATCTCATAGCCCCCCTCGATCCCGCCGTTTTCCAGCGGGTTGGCGTTGCGGACGTAGACAGCATATGCGTGTTCGTCGATGATTTCGTTTAGGGCCAAATCGCCGGTGTTGTCGTGAAGTTCGCAGCAGCCGAGATTTATCGCCCTCGGGCTGCGATTGTATAGCTCGATGTACTCACCAGCGGCGTCATCGACCACGTTGGGATTGAACATGAACTCAGTGATGATCACGTCACCCACCCCAGGCCCCGGGATGACAAAGTCCTCTGGGGGGGGCGTGTCGTTGTTCACCCCATTTGATAAACCGGTGAAGACGTTTTTGCCCTCGTCCAGCATTTCCGTCGAAAGGAAATACACCTCGATGGTCTCGTCCGCATTCAGAATAATCTGAAAACTCACCGTTTCGGTTTGCCCATGGTAGGGAACATCCTCGAAGGTCACGACGAAGGCACTCACTGTGTCGTGGTAGCTAATGCTGCCGCCTGAGCTCGGGTCGAGGTTACCCGCCACGCCGGCGATGATCGGTAAGGAGAAAAAACCTCCTTCGTCGCTGATGGGGACATCGCTAGCGGCCCCGTCGAAGCTCAGCCATCCGTTGGACTCGACGATGACCTCCGCATAGGTGGTGCCGAAGAAATTGAAGTCCGGAAAGGAGGTAGCGACGAGCGCAGTGTGGTCGTCGTCACCGAGTGACACGGCGACGCCACCCGTGGGGGCGATCACCCAGGCCGGTGCCTCGCAGTTGCACCAGGAAACGACGTCGTAGCCATGGGGCCACACGGTCTGTGGCGTATACACAAGGTGGCAGTTGGTCAAATCGACCGGATAATAATAATCGGTTGCGACGATGGTGTATGAGCCAAATTCCTCCCACGGCCCGAGACGCAGGTTGCATGCGGGAACACCGCCGCAGTCGTCAGCGTCGAAGCAATCGGTGAGACCATCGTTGTCATTGTCGAAGGCGTCATCACACAGCCCCACTTCATCGGTGCAATTCGTGGCGTCGCCAAAGCAGTCGGGGTCCTCGCAATCCGCGTAGGAGTCGCCGTCGTCATCCGCGCCGTTGCCACAGTCGGACTCGGGGGCCCGGAGGGCGATGGAAAAATCGTAGTCCACATCTGCTGGGTTCGAGGAGTAACTTTCCAAAATGACGTAGTAGTAGCCCTCCTCCATTGCGAGGAATACGGCCTCGTCGTTCGTTCCGTCATCCGCACTCAGGAGGCAAGCGCCAGCCGTGTCGTCACACATTTCCAGCACGCGCCACACTGCGTCAAAGCTGCCAGTCTCCTTCATGGACAGGGTTTCATACTGAGCCAGATAGACCGAGAACACGGCTTCTGCTCCGCTGGCGTTGCCGCAGCCTTCGAGGTCGCTGAATTCGTGGTCGTTGGCGTAGTCGGCCATGAAGTCGGAACCGCTGCCAACAAACGGCGGACTAAGGACTCCGATAGAATAGATGTCGTCACAGGAGTCGCCCGTGCCGTTCACGCAGACGGGGTCGGCCCCCGACCAGTCGTCACAAACCAGTGGCGGCGTGTTGAGGGAGCAGTC
>JAGLDW010001122.1 GCA_023145395.1 Lentisphaeria bacterium
ACCCCTTCCGGGAAAAACTATTCTCTCCCTGCACCAAGAGCACTATCAAGGGGATTGGCGCCTATCGAGTGAGCAAATGGAGCTGGTGGGCCTACATGGGGGTTTCGCAAGAGCTGATTGAAGCCTATGACGCGTTGCGCTTCTGGCCTGGTCTCGACGGCTTGGGCGCTGGGGGAGCGCGGAAACGGATTGAAGAGGATCTTCTCGGGGGCATGATGCATTTCGTCATGGCGATCCCCGAGACCTACACCAATATGTCTCCGTGCATGTGGCGGCAGTTTCTCTACGCGGGCCGGGTCATGGGGCGCGATGACTGGGTCGAGGAGACGCTTCAGCGGGTGGACACATTCATGCGCGACAGGCTCTTGTACGACGGTTTCTGGCTCGAGACCTCGCCGTCGTACTGCCAGCAGGTCGTTGGCGCCATGAATGGCGTGCTCAAGGCGCTTGACGGCTACGAGGCACCGCAGGATGCCGGCGCAGAGCTCGAGCAGATTCTCCAGCGAGTGCGAAGTTCCGTGCGGGCTCTCAAGCGGGCCTATGCGAGTGTCAAGAAGCCTGATGGGGCGGATATCCCGGTCAATGACACCTGGGCCCGCAGAGGGCGGGGACGCGCGCGCACGGAGTCGCGCCTCCTACCGGGCCTCGGTCTGGCGATGCTGGGCGGCGGCGAAGGGGGTCGGCAGGTTCTCGCCTGGCTGAACTTCACTGGCGGCAGCGGACACAAACACAACGACGCGCTCAGCATCGGGCTCTGCGGTCATGGTGAGGAGTTGCTCCGGGACATCGGCTACACACATACCGCCTGGCGAACATGGGGAGTCTCCATGATGAGCCACAACAGCGTTGTGGTGAATGGCGTCGAGAGTGGGCGCGATCGCGAGCATAGGGACAATCGGTTGCGATGCTTTGTGACGGATCGGCGAGGATTCCATCTGACCGAAGCGGAAAGTCTCTCCGCCTATGCAGGGACGACGACTCGATACCGACGCGCTCTCATGCTTGTGGGGGCGGACGGTTCGGACGCCTATCTCGTGGACGTCTTTCAAGTGCATGGCGGCACCCAGCACGACTGGTTGCTTCACGGCAGCGCCAGCGAGGACAGCACGGCATTGGTCGGCGGCGTTGCACTGCAGTCCTTCGATGGCACCCTGATGAATCCTGGAACCAAGTTTTCCTATCCAAAAGGCGAAAGCTTTGGCGTGGGCGCCGCAGGTGCATTCGGATTCATCCGCCGACTGCAAAAAGGGACCGCAGCCGATGCGATCACGCTGGACCTGAGGCTGAGCTCGAAATCCGATATCGGGACTCGCACATGGCTGGATACGGGGGGTGACGCCACGGTCTTTCTCGGCGAGGCGCCGCGGCTGCGCCAGGCGGAGCGCCGGGACGACCTCTTGCCGACATTCAAAGCACCGGCTTTCTGCACCCGGCGGACGGGGGACAACCTGCAATCTGCCTTCGTGGCTGTGCATGCGCCTGTGAGCGGCGCCCCGACGGTGCGCGCTGTCCACTGCAAACGCCTTGAGGGGGGTGTCGTCGTCACCATCGACCGTGGGGACGGGCGGCGCGACTATGCGGTAATCGGCTTCGATGGGCCACTGAAAGGATCCGTCCAAACCGACGACGGGATTCTCTCCTTCGATGCCCACTGGGCAATCGCGCGCGCCAACAATGGCTTGGTGGATGAGCTTCACTTGGTGGATGGAACGAGGATTGGGCTTGGTGACACTGTGCTGGATGGCGAGCAGAGCCGCACGGGAGTGGTGCGCGACTGGGCCTGCGCGGCGGAGGGGAAGGGTCGCGGTTGGCTGGAGATTCCCGAATCTCTGCCAGCGCTGGATCTTGGCACCAGCATTCTCCTGACCTTCGCCGACGGCACGGTGCATGGTTTCACGCCCCTAAGCATGGAGCCCGTTGCGGGCGGAGTGCGCATCGTTGTTTCCGAGGCGCCCGCATTCGAACGGGACGACGACGGAATTCGCTTCACAGCCTATCCAAAGCGCGGCGTCAAAGGACAGGAAGTCGGCTACAGCATCCCGGCGACACGGCATCTTCATCGGCGAGTGGGTCGCTAGACTCGCCAGATGCCCTGGTGGTGGTGGCCATACTCGGACTGCGAGTGAAGCGGGGAACGCCCTCGGCCCCGGAGGTCCCGAGTCACCGGGGGAGGGAACCAGACTGCCTTACGCGCTGTCAAAGAGGACCATGACACGCAGGAAACCCGCTTGCATTTGGGACC
>JAGLDW010001123.1 GCA_023145395.1 Lentisphaeria bacterium
TCCGTCGTCCAGATCCGCGCTGGGTTTCTCCACGAGCAGGCCCGGTTGGCTGCTCTTGAGATTCCCGCCCTGTGGACATTGGGCGGCGAGCACCTGCCAAAGGCTCGGTGCAACTTCGCGAGCCTGGCTGGCACGCCGCCTGATCCAGAAAGCGCCAAAGCCCGCTACGGTCTGAGTGATGAGGACATGGCGCAAGTGCGAGAGTGCGTGCATCGCTGGGTCGGTCGGAACAAGTCCCTGCCCGATGGCCATCAATTGGCGTTGGTGGGTGAAATTGCGGCCAATGCCGCGGACTCCGCAGGTTCCTGGGGACGCTGTGAATCAGAACACGTGTTCTGGGCGCGCGGGTGGATGGAAAATCACTCGATCCGAGACCATGCGAAGGTGCTTCGGCTTGGCTTCTCCGGCATCCTTCGCGAAGTGGACGACAAGCTGCAAAGCGCCCAGCTGGCCGACCCGGATTTCCCGCGCAAGGAGAACTTCTGGCAGGCGGCTCGGTCCGTCTGCGAGGCGGGGATGCAGCTCAGTCGCCGCTACGGCGCTTTCGCTGCAAAGCTTGCTGTGGAAGCGAACAATCCCGCCGACGCGGAGCGGCTCCAACGCATGTCCGAAGCCTGCCTGCGGGTTCCCGAGCATGGCGCGAAAACTCTGTTCGAGGCCACCCAGGCACTGTGGCTAAGCCACATCCTGACCTGTGGAGAGGACGGGATCAATGCGAACTCGATTGGACGCCTGGACCAGTTGCTGCAGCCCTACTACGAAGCGGATCTCGCGGCTGGCCGGACCACTCGCGAGGAAGCGCTCGAACTGATGGAGGAACTGGCCTGCAAGTTCTACTTGGACTATGACGTGCAGGCGATCTGTCTCGGGGGCGTGGATCGCTCTGGAAACGACGCCGTCAACGAGATGACGGAAATCATCCTGGAAGCGACCGAGAACGTGGAGTTTGTCCGGGATGTTTCGGTGCGGCTCAGCGGGAAGTCTTCTCCTACATTCGTCCACACGTGTTCCCGGCTGATTGCGCGGGGGGGCGGAATCCCCTTCCTTTTCAACGACGATTGCTTCATTCCCGCTCTCACCGAGCGAGGGATTCTGCTCGAGGATGCACGAGACTATGCGCCGATCGGGTGCATCGAGCTGACGATTCCCGGGAAGGCGAACCCCCATGCCGTGTCCGCCTGGATGAACTCCACCAAATGCCTTGAGCTTGCCTTGTTCGGCGGGCAGGACCACCGGGGCGGCAAGCAGCTTGGTCCGAAAACGCCGACTCTGACCGAGATGCATTCCTATGAGGAGCTCTACGACTGCTACTGCAAACAGCTGCAGTATTTCTCCGATCGAATGGTGTACGTGTGCAACCGCGGCGAACTGGCGCAGCGCGAGCGCGGGCCACTGCCATGTTGGTCGACGCTGACCGATGACTGCATCGAGCGCGGACGCGACATCACCGATGGCGGACCCGTCTACAACTACCACTCGATCTGCTTTCTGGGTACCGCCAACACGGCCGACTCCCTGGCGGCGCTGAGAAAACTGGTGTTCGAGGAGAAGAAAATCAGCGCGGAAGACCTGCTTGCCGCTCTGCGGGCTGACTTCGACGGCTGGGAGACGCTGCGGCGGATGCTCTTGACCGGTGCCCCCAAGTACGGGAACGACTGTGACGAGGTGGACGGCATTGCCCACGATGTGGCGATGCATTTCATAGACCTGATGGACGAATGCAGAAGCCCTCTCAATGGAAGGTACTTTGTGCATCTGTTCTCCTTCCGCTGCAATATCGAGTTCGGACACATGGTCGGCGCCACTCCGGATGGCCGACGCGCCGGAGAGCCGTTGGCCTACTCGTTGTCCGCGCACCAGGGGCGTGATGAGGAAGGAGTGACCGCAATGCTGCGCTCGCTCGCCAAGCTGCCGCATGCACAGGCTGCAGGCGCCTCTGCCGCAATCATCGACCTGGATCCGAAGATGGTAGCGGGCGAGACCGGGATCCAGCGATTGAGCCAGCTAATTCATTCCGCCCTGCGAATGGGAGTGGGGCAATTGCAGTGGAATGTCACCAGCGCCGAGCGACTGCGACAGGCGCAGGAGGATCCCGAGCGCTTCGGAAATACCACCGTGCGGGTGGCCGGATACTCCCAGATGTTCAAGCTGCTGTCCCCCGAACTCCAAGAGCACGTGATCGCACGCACCAAACATACAGACTGAGCGGAAGCCGGAGGACTAGAAATCATCACGAAGACACGAAGCATACGAAAGCGATTTGAGGACGCCCTGGCTGGGGAACCAGTTGGGCATCCCGTCTACGCGGTGTATGACTGGTTTGTGAAGAATCGGCTCCAAGTGGACTGGGAGATGCTTTTTGAAAAAGGGCTGGGGCAGATCAACCATGCCAATGTGGTTCGCCACGAGCACCCGAACTTCGAGCGTGTGGAGACGACTTCCGAGCAGGATGGACAGACTCGTCTCGATGTTCGAATCATCACCGACAAGGGGGAACTGCACGAGTGGTACCTCGGGGAATGGCGACAGGAGCATTTCATCAAGACGCCGGAGGACTACCGCGTCATGGAGCGCGCCCTCGAAGGAATCCACATCCTCCCCGACGACACCGCCTTTCAAGAATCGGAGGCTGCGTTGGGGGATGACGGCATCACCGTCGGGCAGATCCAGGGTCTCGGAAATGGGCGTACACCGTTGATGGTGCTTCAGATTGACTGGGTCGGGTTGGAGCAATGGTCCTTTGATCTGGCAGTGGAAGAACCTGCAATGATGGGGTTGCTGGAGATCATGAACACCATCAAGTTGGACGAGATCCGATGTGCGGCGAAGAGTTCCGCCCGGCAAATCAAACTGTGGGAGAACCTGTCCATCGAGACCATGGGACCCCATTGCTACCGAAAACACCTCGTCCCGCTCTATCGGCAAATACTCGAGATCCTGGATGCTGCGGACAAGCGCCTGCTGGTTCACTACGACGGCCAGCTCAAGCTCATCGCCGATGACATCGCCGCGCTCGACATGGACGGCATCGATTCCTTCACGGAACCTCCCGAGGGGGATATGACCGTGGAGCAGGCACGTGACCGATGGCCGGACACGTTCTTGTGGATTCACCCCAACCTGGGCTGGTATTGTCAGTCCGAGTCCGAACTGGCCGCGCAGGTCAAGCGCGTGACAAACGCAGCGGGCCCAACCCGCTACTGCCTCATGATCAGCGAGGATGTTCCACCCGATTGGGAACGAACGGTTCCCGTTGTGCTGGAAGCGCTCGACATGTGATGACGGGAGAAATGGTCGAGTGGACCGGATGCTCTCTGCGTGTATGACGACTTTTTTTCACAGTCATCCCACGGGATGATGGAGTGGTGGAGCACTGGAGTGGT
>JAGLDW010001124.1 GCA_023145395.1 Lentisphaeria bacterium
GAATACTCGCAAGGAGAATGATAGATAATGCAACATCATTACAGTCGGAGAAAGCGGAAAGCACGCGCCACAATCATCTCGTGTCTTCTCATCGCTGCCCTGTTGATAACACCGATGGGATGCGCAGATGGCGATGGTGATGTGGACCAGTCGGTCGGCGGTGCCGGCTTCAGCGCAGCCTCGTGGATCATCAAGGCAATCGCCGAGGGCGCACTCGGCTACATCGGCAAGGACTGTGCCGGTTGGTTGTTGTCCTTTGTCGGGGGTGACGATGACGGCATGAAGGACGCCGTTGATCAGATGAACCAGAAGTTGGATCAGGTGATCGCCGACCTCAAAGTCATCGAGGCGAAGCTGGAGGCAGTCCTGAAGCTGATCCAGATGACCACGGACGACATCAAGAACATCGAGCAGCAATTCCAGATAGAAGAGCCACAGAACGTCATCAACAACACGTATGGCAACATGAAGGGCGTGTTCACGTCGGACAAGATCGGGGACCCCACAACTAAAGCTAATGTGCAGGATACGATGGACGACATCCTGAGCACCGCCCGACACGATATTGACCAGCAGATGTTTGACATCCATGCCGGGATCATGGGCACTACGCCCGGCATTGGCAACGGCGCTATGGACGCTTTCACCACGACGCTGGTGGACCACACGGGTGACGGCCAGTTACTGACCCGCTACAAGGCACTCGAGAGCTACTTCGAGCGGCTGGTCACCGTCCAGGCTAAAGGGCTGTCGCTGATGGTCGAGGCGCTGCACGCCCGCGACAATCCGCAGGCGGGCAGCGGGATGGCCCCGATGGCCTATGAGGGCACCGCCAAGCAATGGATGGACAACAAATTCACGCCATACATGGAGGACGAGATCGAGGAGTTCCTCCGCTGCACCGAACGTCTGGTGCTGGCCGAATGTGACCTCCGCACGGAGGTCGCTGTCGGAGGTCATTTTCTGCCCGGTGATGCGGCGGAGATATTCGAGCGGGCGGACTTCGTTGCGGCACAGATATCCCCCGCCAGACACCCCTTCGGCGCAGTAGCCCGAGTAATCGGCGAGCCGAATACCGTCAAGTCCATCATCGCCGACCACCATGTAGAGGCCAACGGGCAAGCCATGGAAGTGGTCAAGCTTGGCCTCGACAAGCAGGACGTCAGAGAGGTACCGGTGGAGGTGTGGAACCACTGGCCGGGCGGCTATGAGCACAACTACATGGAGTGGGCATGGGCCACCTCCCACAACATATCAGGCTTCATAGAGTTCTCCCGCACCAGACATATCGCGGTCGCAAAGCTCAGTCTGGCCAACGCCGCGAACGCCACTACCTACAAGGTAGAGACGACCTTCCCCCATGAGACGGCCAGCGGGAGCCTGAAGACCTGCAAGTGCGAGGGCGACATGAGTTGTGTTGCTGCGGCACCTGCTGCAGATTCGGATACGACACACATCTACGGGCACGCGACTCTGCCCATCCGTCACCGTCCCCGCGAGTGGTACCGATACAGTCACCATGAAGATTGTGACGACCGCATTGACTCGCTCGCTGATACTAGATTGAGCGGCAGCTATCCGTGGGCCAGGTCGAGGGCGACCCTCAATACAGGCTCGAACTGGTTGAGCAGTTGGGCAGACTTCGATATTGCAAGTGGCATCGCTCTTCCCCTGATCAACGGGGATGACGGGAAACGAAGAATGACCGCCCGAACGCAGATGAGATCCCACCGCTACGGCTCTATGAGCTTGAGCGTTGACAGCCACTCGTGGCTCCACCTCTTGTGGACGGGCAACTCAGGCGAATACAGCGAGTGGGAATCCAGTGGTGGCGATCCTCATATCTACGGGGAGGTATCACCGCATCGGTACTTCGATGCAGGGGCGCATGAGTCACTCTATATCAAGTCATGGATGATAGGCTCAGGCAAGGGCGATAAAGGTGATGAATACGGGCTGCGCGTCTGGCCT
>JAGLDW010001125.1 GCA_023145395.1 Lentisphaeria bacterium
AAGGCCAGGGATGCGGACAGCAGGCTTCTGACGATCCGCCCACCTCGGACAACCCTTGTTTGCTTGGGATTTGCAACGGCGATTTGCCGGTTTTTGCCGATCGACCTGACGGTTCGGCCTGCGATCTGGACGAGCCTGTACTTGGTTCATACTGTGTCGAGGGTGGATGCCTTCCGCCGGAATGCGGAGACGATGTGCTTGGTCCATTGGAGGGTTGCGACGACGGGGGGCGCGAAGACGGCGACGGCTGTTCAGCCGACTGTGAATTGGAAGGCTGTGGCGACGGCGAGTTTGATGAAGGAGAAGACTGCGACGACGGCAGGAATGGCGATGATGCGGACGGATGCCGCGATGATTGTCGTTTTTCCTGTATCGATCCCCTGGTCGACTGCGAAGATCCAAAGGGTGACTGCGCTGTGCAGGTCTGCGCGGAAGGTGGTTTTGGCCGCCTCTGTCAGGCAGAACAGGATCTGAATGATATTCCGCTGAATGACGGAGAGCCCTGCACGCTGGAGCGCTGCAGCGATCTGGGTCTGCCCGAGCATGCGCCTTTGGAAGACGGTGTGGCCTGCGATAACGACCTGGGCAGGGTAGGGGATTATTGCAGAAATGCGTTGTGCATCGATCCGGTATGTGGAGATCGGGTGGTGGGGCCCTTGGAAGACTGCGACGACGGCAATGCAGACCCCTGCGACGGCTGTCTGCCCGACTGCACGGCCCGAAACAATATCTGTGGTGACGGTTTTTTTTGTCCCGAACTGGAAGACTGTGAAGACGGCAATCTCGTCGATGGAGACGGATGCTCTGCTTCCTGTGAATTGGAGCACATGCTCTGCCCGGCCGACATGGTTCATGTGCCGGCCGATGCCTTGCTGGGTGTGCCGAATGCCTTCTGTATGGACCGCTACGAGGCCTCCCGGCCCGACGCCACCCTTCTGACCATGGGCCAGGACCTTTCACGAGCTGTCTCTCAACCCAACGTCATTCCCTGGCACCACAACCCCATCAGCATCGAGAGCCTGGGCGAATTTCAGATGGCCTGTGAGGCCGCCGGTAAGCGGCTCTGCGGCCGGGAAGAGTGGTACGCGGCCTGTACTGGGCCGGAGCGACACGACTATTGCTACGGTGATTTCGCGGACTGGGACAAAGAGCGCTGCAACTGCGTGGACACTTTCTGCGATGATTTTTGTGTTGAGTGGGGTTTGGACCCCTGCAACGACACAGCCGGGTGCGGCTACAGTTATTATTGCTTTCACGTGGCCCCCAC
>JAGLDW010001126.1 GCA_023145395.1 Lentisphaeria bacterium
CGATAACCGATGACCGATGACCGATCACTGGCCGCGAAGATCTTTTCGCGGCGGGTCTTGCAAGGGAAAGTGGCATCAGAGCGCTCCTTTCAGCGACTTCGCAGGTATTTGCGTGGCGCACGTCGCAGATAGCGTTCCGCGAAGATCTTCTCGGGCAGTCCGATGTCATATTTCACCCGACTGTATTCA
The DNA here is from genome assembly GCA_023145395.1 of Lentisphaeria bacterium. Classification (GTDB taxonomy): domain Bacteria; phylum Verrucomicrobiota; class Lentisphaeria; order Oligosphaerales; family Lenti-02; genus JAGLDW01. Next base: position 190 of record JAGLDW010001126.1, read on the forward strand.
GCGATTGTGTGCCCGCCCGTGTTCAGGTTGCTCATCTTCGCCTTTGTGACCGTTGGGTATCCTTGGATCTCCTTCGTCTCCAGCACTTCCATGCGCCGATAGAGCTTGCCGTTGCGGTCGTAGTACTCCGCTTTGACGGGCATGAAGGTCTGGCGGTCGATCCACACATTGTAGTAGCTGAACTCGACCAGTTTTGGGTCCTTCGGGGTGTTTTTCAGCAGGTAGGTGTCAGCGGTGGTTTCAAGCAGCTCGTGGCCATCCTCCTCCATTCCTCGTCCGGACACGTCTTCGTAGAGGAAGTCCGAGCCGACGAAACTGGTGCGTTCGTCGCTGGCCGCGATGCGTTTGACCAGGTCCAGGGCCGGCAGGTACAGCCAACGGTCGTCGTCCTTGTCCACGTGTTTCCACACCATGAACACCATCTTGTTGACATCGGCCGGCCGGTGGAAATACACGTAGAAGGCCTGGTCTCCGCAATGCTCGTCGCCCTTGGCGCCGGGGGAGACATCGTCGCGGCGCAGAATCGTCATCTCTCGGTTTCGAATTTGACCGCGGGCGTCGGTGATGGTCATCTTGACCTTGGCACTTCCGTCCTTTCCCTGATAGTAGGCAGTGCGGTTGGCTTTGGCGACAATGTTCGCGACCGATGGAGTCTGCGCCGTCGCCAGAGGCGCGAGCAACGCGCCGAAGGTCGTGAGGGCGAGTGTTAGAAGGGCAATTTGGTTTGCAGTGTATTTGGTGTTCATCACACAGTCTCCTGCTGACATTTTTCACGTTTGGAACTCCATCGGCAGAGGATCGCCAGTGCCAGCACCGCAGCCGCGCTGCCCCACGTAAGCGTTGTCCAGCCGACACTCATGTACTGATAGACACTGATGACGATCAGCAGGACCGCAACCGCGGCCGACACGATACAGGTGGTGCAGTTGCAGGCAAGGCAGCACGTCTTGCTCTCTGGGAAAAGCAGGGGTTCGAGCAGCCTCATCAACGCCGGGAGAATCAGCAATGTGGTGAAACCCGCCACAACGAGAATGGTCGCCATCAGCACGCCCACCGTCTTGTAGGGGATGAGTGGAGCGAAGAGGAGCGGCAGGAAACCAACGGCGATCACGATGACGTTGCGCCAGATTGCCCGGGCGGGTTCGCCGAACACGGCCCCCACGGCGGCTTGCCACGTGCCGTGCTTCTCGCGCAGCACGCGGGCATGCTCCAGGAAATGGATGGCAAAGTCCACAGCCAGTCCCAGAGAGAGAGACGAAAGCACCGCCACAGGCATGTCGTAGTCCTTGCCCGCTAGCCCCACGGCGCCATAGGTGATCGCGATGGTCACGGTGAGCGGAAGCATGGACAGAAGACCCCACAGCGCCGAGCGGAACAGGATGGTCATCATGAGAAACACAACCAGGAAGCTGCCCAGCAATGCATTCAGCAGGCCCCGAACCATCTTCTCCTGCCAGACCACGTTGATGTAGGTCTGCCCAAACCACTGATACTTCAACGAAGCTGGCAATGGGTTTTCACGGACAAAGCTGTCCACCAAGTCGATCACGGTCGCCATGTCCTGGTTGTCGCCGCTGCGCAACTGCAGCCAGAGACTGGTCCGCCGGTAGTCCGGCTGGACGAAATGCCACAGGTCCTGGGGGCGATGACTGTTCTGGAAGGTGATCAGGCATTGCGCCACAGCAGCCTGCGTGTCAGGGATGCGGAGGTATTCCGCCTTTCCTTCGAATAGCTCCCGGTGCACCGTGCTCACGACATCCGCCAGGGAGTTGGACTTGCCAACAATCTCCGAAGCGCCCAGCGTCTCCTGCAACCTGGCGATGTAGCGCAACACGTCGGGATTCTTGAAGACCTCTTTGCGTTGCATCTCCTGCTCGACGAACAGTAACGCTTCGTCCCATGCGTCCAGTTGCTCGTCGGACGCGGAATCGGCCAGTTCCTCAACCCGCGTTCGCAGCGCGTCCAGAGGATCGGCTCCCTTCGCCTGCGGCGCTTCCTCGGCAAGCTTGCGAAAGACAATGGCCGCCTGTGCGATTTCACTGTCTGGCCGACTCAGTTTGCGTACGCGGGTCTGTAGGCGTTCCGCAAAACCAGCGGGTAGGCTCCCGGACCGATTTTCGCTTTCATCCGGTTCGAAAACCAGATAGGCCATGTAGGTGCCGCCAAAGTGCGAATTCAAGACTCGGTCCCCCACTCGGATGGGATGGGATGCGGAAAACCAGCGCATGGGATTGTCGTTGATGCGGATGCGTGTGATTCCATACGTCGCCACGCCCAGGATTATGACTACCACGATCACAATCCCCCATGCCTTGCGGTAGGCAAAGCCGCTGACGGCGTGCAATGCCTTCGCCAAGGTTCCCTGTGGGGCATCCTCATGGTGGGACGAACCAAAATTTTGAAGTTTCCTATCCGGAATCATGACGATGAAGGCGGGGATGAAGGTCACAGTCAACACCCAGGAGATCATGATGCCGAATGCGGCGTAGAAGCCGAAGATTTGCACAGGGGGGATGGGCGTCAGCGCGAGGGAGGCAAAGCCGGCCGCCGTGGTCAGCGAGGTATAGAGCATGGCCATAAACAGCGAGTCCATCACGCTTTCCATGGTTTTCACTCGGTCGCGCGTCTGCTGATAGCGGTCGAAGAACATGGAGATGATGTGAATGGCGTTCAGCACTGCAATGGGCATGATGAAGATCGGGATCATCGAACTCATGATGTGGACATCGTATCCGAGGCCAATCAGCAGCCCCATGGTCCAGATAACGGTGATGATGGCCAGCAGCAACGGTGCGAGAATGAGGGAGATCCGCTTGAAGAAAAAATACATCAGCAGAAACAGAATCAGCATGGCCATCGG
>JAGLDW010001127.1 GCA_023145395.1 Lentisphaeria bacterium
ATCAGCGACATGTTCGCCAGACTGTTCCCCCGTTCCAGAATCCATAGCGCAACCGTGCCTCCGACGCAAAGCACGACCGTCATCCAGAGCACGATCGTCACATGGGGGTTGGGGCCACGGCGGCGACTCCCCGGCAACCGAAACAAGGTGTAGAGAACACCGAAACCGACGCCGCCAAGAAGGATCAGCAGCGATAGCGTAATCGGAAAGAACGGCTGTCGGCTGAATCCCTCGAAACTGTCGCCGTACAAGGCGAATCCCGCGTTGCAGAACGCACTCACACTGTGAAAGACTCCGAGATACACACTCCTCCCCCACGCCTCGCCACTGTAGTGGTGGAAGCCCCAGGCCAGCGCGCAACCGCCGCATAGCTCGACGGCCATGGTCACCAGCACGATGAACATCAGAAGGCGCGCCGCCATGCGGTTCCGTTCCTCGCCAATCATCTCGCCAAAGGCGAATTCGCCCCGCAACCCCATGCGCCGCCCCAGCGCCTGCGCCACAAACACCGAAATGGTCATGATCCCCAAACCGCCAATCTGGATCATGGTCAGAATCACGCATTGCCCAAACATCGTGAAAGCCCTTCCCGTCTCCACCACAACCAAGCCGGTCACACAGGTCGCGCTGGTGGCGGTGAACAACGCCTCCAGGATCCCCAGTCTCCCCGGGCCAGTCGTCGCCTGCGGCAGACAGAGAACCACCGTGCCCAGGGCAATGACAAGGGCAAAGCTCAAAACGAGAAGTTGCGCGGGTCGTTCGGTGAGGTATCGCCAGATCTCTTCTATTCCGAACTCATGGTGCCAGGATCGAGCCGCCACGATGAGCTGACGCGCAGCCAGCAGGGGCAGCGTCCAGCGTCCAAGCGGCGTGAATCCACAAGCGAGAGCCACCAGCAGCAGGACATGCTCCACGTAGGGGCCTTCCCGCAGCGAAAAGCGCCGGTGCTCGACAAATAGGCTCACGGCTATGGCAACCGCCACGAACAAGTACGATGCGGTTACGCCCGCCATCCCCCCGACAATGTTCTGCCCCGACACGAGGAAGACGATCACGAGAATGCCGTACGAGGAGAGCAAGACCAGCCTAGTGGAGGCACGGGACACGTGGCGTGCGTGTTTGACCCCGCCCGCTTCGGAGAGAAGACAATGGCTTTGAAGCACGCACCAGAGCATGCCGACAATGCTCATGGGCCCATTCAGCGGAAACATGAAGAGATACAAGGGAAGCGCCAGCAACGCAGTCACGGCGCGAACGAAGCTGCTCGGGCTCTTCCCCCGCCACAGTGGAATCACCGAAAATAGGCAGACGAAGACAACATAACCGGCCACGAGAGCCAGTGCGGCGACTGGCAGCTGCGCACGCGCGCCAAACAACTCCCCCGGGGCATCCACCACAGTGAAAAGGAAAAGGTGGAACAGCGTGGCAAGCAAAACGATCAAGGTGGCGCGAACAGCGATGTCGGTGCGTTTCTCCACAGACATGTCAGCGTCCCTTCACGGCACGCGCCTTTGTCTCCGCCTCGGCGTAGGAGGCACGAAAAAAATGTGCCCATTCACGCATTAGCACGACGCGTTCCTCTCCCGAGCCGATCCTGCGCGCCGCGTCTCCGCTCTCCTCGTAGGACACGGGTAGACGAGAAAATGCCTCCATCGCATCGGGCGTCGCATCGGGTCCCCCCGCATCCAAAATGGCCGACCAGGCGCCGCGCAATTCCTCGTGGCAATCGATGGCCATAACCCGCACGAGAACCCGCATCAAATTAAACAGTCGCCCGGTCCATTCCGGGTGATAGGTGAAGGCCTCGGCCTCGGCAAAAGGCCGCGCATCGGGATCGGACATCTTCTCCCGGTCCTCCTTGGTGTACAGGTCGCGGCGGATGGGGAGACGGCGCAACGCGTACTTGAGCGGACCACCTTCCGTTCCCGGCCGATAGTTCCAGAGCTGCTGCCCCTCGCGCGAAAGCGAGAAATCGACGAACATCTCGGCCAACTCTCGATGGGGGGCGCCCCGCAGGATGGCAATGGGGTCGGCGGACACGGAGGAGCCAGCGAGCGGGGTGACGTAGCGCATGGTTCGACGACCGAGGCGACTTTCCTCCCATTCGGCCTGCGTACGACCATAGAAGTCGATGCACATGCCCACAGCCACATCCCCCCGCGCCACAGACAGAGGCACTTTGCTGGCGGAGAAGGTGAAGTACTGGGCATTTCCTCCAATTTTGCGCACGAGCAGCAGCGCCTGATTCCACCCATCGGCCACGGCTTTGTCCAACTGCTCCTGGTCTAGCGTCCCGCCCGACTGGGCAGTCGCCGCAGCCACGGACTCGGCCATGCGCTGCTGAATGAGCATCTCGAAGCACTTTGTGATGGAGCCGCTCTTGGATGGATCGGCCGCGCCGACGCATCCATACAATCTCGGATCGCCCAGATCCTCCCAGCGCTGCGGCAGCGGCTCCGACGCGCTGGTCCCGTATCCCAGTTCTGCAAGCCGATCGACATTGTAGCAAATACCGAAGGTGGTCAAGCACGTTCCGTAGTAGCAATCGCCTCGATCGTACCAGGTCTCACCGCTCATCCCAGGCGAGAGCACGGGCCTTTCCCTCTCGAACCATTCGGGGTGCCGAGTCTGCACGCCGCTTGGCACCGTGCAGCCCATGCGCGCGAACTTGTTGTGGTCATACCATCCCCCACCAAACAGAATGTCGGCGTCACCCGCGCCCACGTCGCTGTCCAGAAACATCTGCCTGGCCTTCCACGCCGTCTCCGACGCATCCTCGCGCTTGAGCTTTCGATTCATGAACGCACGCTCGACCTCGCCGTTCCAGGACGCGCCACTCCGCGTCCACAGAGTGCGGAACGCCGCCGTGTATTCTCCCTTCAGGTACCGCGCGATTTCGCTCGTGCCCCCCGGCGTCCGCCAGTCGATATCCACATCCCGTCCATGCTCGCGCGCCATGTAGCGGCAGAATGCTCGCTCAAACTCGAAGCGAATCGCCTCGTTGTGCGGAGTCACGAC
>JAGLDW010001128.1 GCA_023145395.1 Lentisphaeria bacterium
AAGTAGCTATTTTCATTGGATCAACTCCCACTGGATGCGGCAGGACAGGCGGACTTCGCGATGGGCGGTCTCGCATTGGGCGACCAAACGGCGCGGCGTCCCAAGTCCGAACACCGTCGCGGCCCGTTGCGCAAACACGCTGTGCTCATCAAGCAATGTAGAACACTCGGAACCGCCAAACAAGAACTCCACCTTCACCCCGTCCATGACCACGGCGGCTTTGCTGCCCGCGAGCTGGGGCGCAAGCCCAAAGCCCAGATGGAAGATCTGTCGATACGCGTGGGGAATGTCTGCGGACTCCGCAAGCACCTGGACTTGGTCCTCCACGTTCACCCACCGCTGGGCGAGGTCGAAATCGAAGACGCGGCGGACCGTGAATCCGGGGTAGCTCCGGTGGGAGCAGACAACGCGGCCCCGCAGTCCCTTCGCGCTGGCCTCCTCGATCCGGGCGTCCCCCACTCCGCTCCCCCACCAACCCCGCACGTCGCCCAGCCGCTCCATCGGCTCGGGGCAGATCTCGTCGATGGTCAGCAGGCTGTGGCCAAATGGACTGTAGTAGTGGGCTCGCTCCTCGGGCACGATCTCCTCGATGCGATAGCCAAATCCTGAAGTGTCGAACACGATGGGCCGTCCCCGGCACCAAAGCTGGAACGACGTGAAGTCGAAGTGTCCATGCCCCGTCTTGCCGCGCGGGTCGGCGACGATCCAGAGCAATGACGACTCCTTGTCCACGCCATCCCGGACAACCACCATTCCACTCTCGCGGTAGTGCCGCATCGAACGCCGAATCATGCCTGGCGGCGGATCGGCGCAGACCTTGGCGCAAGGTGTGTGACCGTTGCCAAGATCCACTCCAAAAGCTTCTGCGCGGCGCGCGACCGCCGCATCATCGAACAGAGCCCGGTACGAATGGAGCTGAAGGCTGTCCGGCGGTGGCTGGCAATCGCCGAGAGGGATGAGCGATCCATCCGGCGCGGACAATTCCACCAAGGTCCAGAGGAACCGCCTGAGCTTTTGCTCCTGCGCGGCCGAGAGCAGTTCATCCTCGTTCAAACGAGCAATCTCGACGGCCTGCACATACATGTTGGCGATGTACCAGGCGTATCGGGTGCTGTGCTCGACGGAGACTCCTTCCCTGTGGATGGACGAGCGAACGTGGCGACGGATCAAGGGACGCGCCAGATCCACAAGCTCTGAAGAGTGCGAGAACTCGGGCCAGGCCATGCCAATGCAATAGGGAGTGGTTCCACTGTCGAACAGGTTGTGATTGCCTGAAACATAGACGTACCGTCCGGCGCGATTGCGCGGCAGACGCAGATAATGCCCGCTGGCGAACCAGATGTACTTGAGCACCTCGAATGCAACATCGTCGTCCAACGCCGACAGAAGCCCCGAATGCACCACGTCCGTGAGCACAAGAATCCGTCGACCCGTCCGCATCACCGAATGGTCAGCGCTGAACGAGCCTCCGTAGCTCGCTCGGTCCGGATCCAGATGAAAGGGAAAGTCCTCCTGCCAGCGATGCCAGAAGCGCTCGAAGACACGGGCGTAGGAATCGTCCCTGGTCATCGCGTAGCCCGCCGCAGCGAACAGGCCCCAGTACCAGAAATGCAGCACCAGCCAGCCGGACGAACCATAGAGATGCTCGAGCCCCCGCCGCCAGTCCACCTCGGGCCCCAAGTCGTGCCATCCTTCACGGCAATTCGGGTCGCGCACGCGATACCGCAGCACCTGCGCTGCCTGCTCACGGTCAATCGCCGTACCCCAGAAGTAGTTCCGAGTGGGAAAGACCTCGGGCTCAGTCTCCCTGAAGTCGAACAACCAGCGCGGTCCCTGGCGGGTCCGGAAATAGGCAAGAACCAGTCCCCTCGCCTCGGAAAGGTCCGTATCCATGCAGGCACAGGCCCGCCGCAACCCGGGATCACCACTCCGCAAGCTGGCAATGAAATCCTCGTCGCGCGCTTCGGCCCAATGGAATGCCTCCGGCGGACCATTCTTCTCGATTCGAGGCATACGCGCTCACTCCTTTTTCCCGCGCCGAACCTTGTATCACCTGATTACTGGCATACCGTGCTGGGAAATTGGTCTTTGTTCAAACAGTTTAGACACGAAAGCCGAAAACAGCCGAGGTCCAAACGATGAAGAAAACGTTCACCCTGATCGAACTGCTCGTGGTCATCGCGATCATCGCCATCCTAGCGGCCATGCTGCTGCCGGCCTTGTCCCAGGCGCGAGAACGGGCACGCAGAATCTCCTGCATGTCAAACACCAAGCAAATCGGGCTTGGGGTATTGATGTATATCGACAGCAATGACGAATACCTGCCAGAGACACTATCCAACAGTGGCGACAACATTTTCGACTTTCTTGACCCCTACCTGAACAGCGTCGATGCGTTCAAATGCCCCACAAGCACGAGCGAGGACCGGAGAAACTGGAACTACGCGTTCAGCCAGTCCACCATGGGCTACAAGGGCAACCGCTTTGGTTTCACTGTGGGAAGCTTCAGTTGCCCCGGTTACACAGACGCCCCCATCAAGTTGGGGCAGATTCGAAAAGTGACCGAACGGATCGGGTTCATCGACGGTGTGGCGACGTGGTATCTGGGGCCGCGGTTCTGGAACAACACGGCAGGTCCCGGGCCCGGCGGCTCGTACTACTGTGTGGACTGTCGCCACGCCAATGGGGCAAACGGCTGGTTCTACGACGGACACTCCGAAGGACTGCACGGCATCTCCCCCCTAGGTTCCGCCCATGTGAACTGCGCCGCCGGGAAGATGGAGTACTACTCCACTAGACTCGACTGACTCACATTTTCGATTTCGGATTTGTGATTTCAAATTTTGGTGAAGAAGACGTTACGTCGTCAAATGCACCTGACTTAATTCCTGTCTGACGGCTCACACCATCCCAGGGCGCTGTGTCCGGCAGCGGGGCAACCATCTCCACCGTCTCGCCTAGTGTGGGATGGGGCACGGTGAGACGCCAGTGGTGCAGCGCAATCCCCAATCCTCCGGAAGTTTTCCCCCCGCCGTACAATTGATCCCCGGCCACAGGATACCCCACCTCGGAAAGTTGAACGCGGATCTGGTGGTAGCGGCCCGTCAGAAGCTGCACCTCGAGGAGTGTACGGTCTCCGACCTCAGCTACGCATCGGTATTCGAGAACCGATTCCCGGGCGGCGCGCGCGCCTCGCTCTGCCACCTCGGCACGATGATCTCCATGGCGAAGCCAGTGCACCAGACGATCACTGGGAGGAGACATGCGCCCCTCGACCAACGCCAAATACACCTTTGCCACCTTCCGCTCCCGCACGGAGGCGTTCAGGCGTGACAGCGCCTTGCTCGTCCGAGCAAACAGCACCACACCACTGGCGAGGCGGTCGATGCGATGAACAGCCTCCAGAAACACATTTCCCGGTTTCTGGAACCGCTTCTGCAGCCACCGCTTGGCACGGATCTCGAGGCTATCCCTATGGTGCCCCGATGGCTGGGTCACCAACCCCGGCGGCTTGGCGACAGCCAGCAGATGATTGTCGACGAACAGGATCTCAAGATCGTGATCTTCCCTCATCAGATGCTCCACACTGCGAATGTGCCGCTCGGAACTGGCAGCGCGCCACCCGATCCCTCCAACACCATTTCACCCGTCTCGATGCTACCCCCGAGACCCGTCATGCTCTGCCCGAGAAGGTGGCGCAGAACCAGGGGGGTGTAGCCCGGCGTGTGGCACGAGAGAAAGACAAACTTCGGTTGCTGGGAGAGCACGCTGCGGCAAGCATCCAGAATGTCCAGCAGGTGGTCGTCGATCTTGAACAACTCCTGCCGTTTTCCCCTGCCGAAGCTCGGAGGATCGAGAATGATTCCATCATAGTGGGTGCCACGACGTTGCTCGCGCCCGAGGAACTTCTGGGCATCGTCCGTGATCCAGCGGACCGGGGCATCCCCAAGTGCATTGAGATCGGCGTTTCGGCGCGCCCAGGCGACCATCTTGCGTGAAGCGTCCAAGTGACACACGCGCCAACCAAGGGAGGCAGCGGCCAAAGTCGCTCCCCCAGAATAGGCGAACAGATTCAGGACGGACACCTGGCTCTCGCCACCGGTTTCGCAAAAACGGCATTCCTTCATCCACCGGCCGACCCTCGCATGCTCAGGAAACGCCCCCACATGTCCGAAATCCGTGAGCGAAAGCTCGAGCTTGAGTCCCCCGACGACTGCGATCCAGGTCTCCGGCACCCTTGTGCGCACGCTCCAGCCTGAACCATCCTCGCGATGGAATGCCGCATCCGCCGCATTCCATCGTTCTCGCGGCAGTCGGGGACGCCACACAGCCTGAGCGCACGGACGCTCCAAGACATAGGCGCCGAAGCGCTCGAGTTTCCGCCCGTCTCCCGCGTCGAGCAGTTCGTAGCAGTCCCCGCCCGTCTGTTCATCGGCACCAGCCATCAGCGTTTCTCCAAGCATGGAAGCATCATGGGTACAGAGTTTTCCGAATATACCATCGAATCGGGACACTGCTCCTGCTGATCGCAGGGCGCGGCTCGCGGGCCGCTCGCCCT